>JBAPTX010000450.1:0-7277 GCA_049282375.1 Calditrichia bacterium | reverse complement strand
ATATGGAAGATGAACTGGTTGAACAATTAACCAGTCAGTATTCCGAAGTCACTATTTCCGGTGCAACCGTCATTGGCAGCTTGGAAGACTACATCAAAGTCCGGTTTCCCGGCGGCACTTACCTGGTAAATGGCCAGCAGATAGAGGTGGCGGAGAGTACGGTGGAACTGCCTGTGGCCGGTTTTAAAGATTTGTCAAATTTAACACTGCTGCCGCTTGCCTCTCCGCAATTCAGTCTGGGAACGGTTATGGGGACGCGGACGGTTTTCCGTTTTCTGCCCAGCATGGAAGTCAATAAAGATTTGGGCAAGTTTTCCTACTTCGGTTTCGGTATTCAGCATAATCCGGCAGTCTGGCTGAATCAGCCGCTGCCGGTGGATCTGGCTGTCGGATTCTTTACCCAGACGCTGAAAGTTGGCGATTTGTTCAAAACCAAAACCACCGCCTTCGGCATTAATGCCAGCAAACAGTTTGGCAGCAATTTTCTGAATGTCACCCCTTATGCCGGCATTCTGCGTGAAAACGCAAAAATGGAAGTTGGCTATGATTATCTGGTGGAAACCCCTGCCGGCACCGCACAGGAGCGGATTGAATTTCAGTTGGAGGGGGAAAACCGCACCCGGCTGACTATGGGACTGAGTTTCCGCTTGCTGATCCTGAACATTAATGCCGATTACAACCTGGGTAAATACAAATCCGTCAGCACCGGCTTGAACATCAGTTTTTAATAGTTCAATCAAATCTGTTTGCAGAAAGAAAGCTTCTCTTCGGGGAAGCTTTCTGTATTTTTAAAGCTGCCTTATTAAAAATTAACTTACAGTATTGCCTGCCGGTCTTTCCAAATCTTTTTCATCATGAAAAGCAAGATTCCCGGAATAAAAATTCAGGTCATTTGAATTAATGAAAAAATTTTATCAGACCCTCTGCGGCCGAAATTTTGATTAAAAGCGAGGAATTTCTTGAATACCCCGTTTGAATTTTTCAAAAACAGTGGTTTTCTAATTTTGAGATTTGTTGTATACTTTATCTGGATTTGAACCGCCATAATTATAATCAGGAGCCAGTTATGAAAGAGGCAATTACATTTACGCTAAACGGAAAACCCACCACACTGAATACAGACAGCGACCGTCCGCTGCTGTGGGTGCTGCGCACAGATCTCGGGCTGACCGGCACCAAATACGGCTGTGGCGAGAGTTACTGCGGGGCGTGCACGGTGCTGGTGGAAGGTGAAGCGGTGCGCTCCTGCCAGGCCACTTTAAAAGATGTGGAAAATAAATCGGTAATTACGATAGAGGGACTGGCCGTGAACGGAAATCTGCATCCTCTGCAGAAAGCATTTATGGAAAATGACGGTCTGCAATGCGGCTACTGTACACCGGGAATGATCATGAATGCCCATGCCTTCCTGAACAAAAATCCCGATCCTACAGAAGCTGAAATCCGGCAGGAGATGGAAGAAAACCTTTGCCGCTGCGGCGCTCACAAGCGCATTGTGGAAGCGGTTCAATCGGCCGCGAAAGAAATGAGAGGAATCTGACATGAAAAAAGATGACTATCTGGATCTTGATTTTACCGACCGCCTGCTGGACTTTCCGGTCAGCCGGCGCGATTTTCTGAAAATTGCCGGCGGCGGGATTTTTATATTTATGGCCATCGGCGACGCTTCCCTGTGGGCGCAGGAAGGCCGTTCCCGGCCGCCGCTGCCCTCCGATTTCAATGCTTTTCTGCGCATCGGCGAGGACGGGAGGGTGTCCTGTTTTACCGGCAAGATTGAAATGGGGCAGGGAGTGGTCACTTCCCTGGCGCAGATGCTGGCCGATGAATTGGATGTAACGCTGGAATCTGTAAATATGGTGATGGGCGATACCGATCTCTGTCCCTGGGACATGGGTACTTTCGGTTCCATGTCCACCCGCTTTTTCGGGCCGCCGCTGCGGGCGGCCGCTGCCGAAGGGCGCCAGGTGCTGCTGGAACTTGCCGCTGAAAAAATGAAAAAGCCGGTCAATCAATTAGCCACCGAAAACGGGGTGGTGTACGACCGATCCGATAGATCCAGCCGGATGACCTATGCGGAACTGGCGCAGGGACAGAAAATTGCCCGCCGTGCCTCCGGCAAGGCGCCGCTGAAAACGCCCGATCAGTTTAAAATTATGGGAGAACCGGTGCACCGGCGGGATGCGCTGGAAAAGGTGACCGGCCGTGCGAAATTTGCCGGCGATATACAACTGCCGGGGATGCTCTATGCCCGCATCCTGCGCCCTCCTTCTCACGATTCCCGAAGAATATCAGTTGATCTTTCCGAAGCGAAAAAAATGGATGGCGTGCAGATTATCGAGGACGGCGATTTGATCGCAGTGCTGCACCGCTATCCCGATGTGGCCGAAAAAGCGCTTTCCCGAATCAAGGCTGAATACGATACACCTGAATCAAATTTGAACGAGAACACCATTTTCGACCATCTGCTGAAGGTGGCTCCGGAAGGGGATACGGTTTCCCAAACAGGCGACCTCCGCACAGGCGAGCGCGAATGTGCACAGGTTTTCGAAAGCACGTATCTGGACGGCTACAAAGCCCATTCCCCCATGGAACCGCATACGGCCACCGTGAATGTGGAAGGCGACAAAGCCACCGTCTGGCCTTCTTCGCAAACACCCTTCCGCGCAAAGGATGAAGTTGCGGAAGCAGTTGGGATTCCCGCCGCAAATGTGCATGTGATCTCGCCTTTTGTGGGCGGCGGATTCGGCGGAAAGTCCCGCAACCTGCAGGTGGTGGAAGCTGCCCGTCTATCCCAATTGAGCGGAAAACCGGTACAGGTGGCCTGGACCCGGCAGGAGGAATTCTTTCATGACTCTTTCCGTCCGGCGGCAGTGGTTAAAATCAAATCGGGAATTGATGCTGACGGCCGCATCCGTCTGTGGGACTATCATGTTTATTTTGCGGGAGAGCGGGGCTCGGAGCATTTTTACAATATCCCCAATTCCAGCACCATGTCGCACGGTTCGGGCTGGGGCGGCGGCCCTGATACCCATCCCTTCGCTACCGGGGCCTGGCGGGCGCCGGGTAATAACACCAATACTTTTGCGCGGGAATCACAACTCGATATTATGGCCGCCGCTGCCGGAATGGACCCGGTGGAATTCCGTCTGCAGTATTTGAGCGACCGCAAAATGCGCCGGGTACTGGAAACTGCTGCTGAGAAATTCGGGTGGAAAGCGGGAAAAGCGCCCAGCGGGCGCGGCTTCGGGGTGGCCTGCGGGGTGGATGCCGGCACTTCCGTGGCCAGCATGGCGGAAGTGGAAGTGGATAAAAAATCCGGCGAAATAACTGTAAAGCGGGTGCTGGCGGTGCAGGATATGGGACTGGCGGTGAATCCGCAGGGCGCTACTATTCAAATGGAAGGCTGCATTACCATGGGGCTGGGCTATGCGCTGGCGGAAGATCTGCGTTTCCGCGGCGGCGAAGTTCTCGACCTGAATTTTGACACCTATGAAATTCCCCGCTTCTCCTGGCTTCCCGAAATTGAAACGGTGATTATTGATGCCCGTAACGATAATCCGCAAGGTGGCGGCGAGCCCGCCATTGTGACCATGGGGGCGGTAATCGCCAATGCGGTATTCGATGCAGTAGGTGCGCGGGTAAAGCAGTTGCCAGTCACTGCAGAGCGGGTAAGGGCGCAGATGAATAAGGGGTGAGGCGTTAATCCCTTCACAAATAAAAATTGAGGGTCTTCAATGAGAATAAACTCAGTTCATATCTGACTCATTTTGAAAAATGGGCCAGGTGGTACTTCATTCCGAATCAACTCAGACAGCTAATTCTTTCTGCATTTCTCCGGTTAATTCAATTGACCTCATCCCCATCCCCCAACCATTCTGAAAATTATCGATTATTCGATCAGCCCTTCCCCTTCTCCTCGAGAAAAAGGGGAAGGGGAGCCTGAGCGCTATGAGTATTCCGGGATCGTGCCGGGGATGGAGTTGAGGGGTTCTCAACTCCATCTCCTGATAACTCATTACAGTCTGGCGGCAGGTCCAAGACGCCTGTTTCTTGTCAGGGTGCTGCAAAGCGGAAAACAGGAAGGAAATAAAACAAACATCAATCCCCGTTAAAATGACCGGAAGGTATTACATTTTTAATTTATCATGACAATCATGCCTTCAGAAATGTGCGGAGGTATATGGCGGGGACAATTAAAACGGGCCGGAATCTGTCTGTGCCAGGTTCTTCGCCTGCAAAGCAGTTTCGGGAACTTTCCCTGCCGCGGCCCATATTCATTTAAGCCTGCAGGTATTTTTTCATTTTCTCTGCAGGATGAATAGTAAATTTCCAGAATTCACCTAATAAACTTAATAGGAGGCCGGTATGTTCTCTGAAATAAATTTTGTAAAAGTAACGGTGTTATCAATAATTGCCGGAATTTTCCTGACGGTCCTGCCGCTGATGGCGCAGCGCGGGGACGATGCCGACCGCGTCAGTAAAAACGGGAAGGCCGAAGGCACGATCGACAGTGTTGAAGTCGTGGTGGAGTATGGTCGTCCAAAGGTTAATGACCGGCAGATCTGGGGCGGGCTGGTACCCTACAACAAAGTATGGCGCACCGGCGCCAATGAAGCCACCACAATTTCCTTCAGCAGGGACGTTCTGGTAAACGGCAAAGAATTGCCTGCAGGAAAATACGCCATTTTCACCATTCCCGGTGAAGAAAAATGGACCATTGTTTTCAACAAAGAAGCGCAGCAGTGGGGCGCTTTTAATTATGATGAAGACAAAGATGTGCTGCGTATTGAAGCGAAGCCGGAAAAGAATAAGCAGGTGGAGGAAATGACCTACACCATCGATGGCTCTGAAGTGGTGATGAAATGGGCCGGTTTGAAAGTGCCTTTTACAGTCGCTGCCGCTGAATGATTCGAATTTTTCATTTTAGGGAATGTCCATTTTTTTAGGCGGATTTTTTTTGTATTAGAGAATCCGGGTAAAACAAATATGCTTTTTAGGAACCGTTTACCAATGTTCATCCGGCAGTGGAATTAAAATTATTTCTTCAATTTAAATGAAAAGGGAATGGTCATCCAAACTTTTACCAGGCGGTCCCGCTGCTTGCCGGGTGTGAACTTAAACTGATAGGCAGCAGTCACAGCCGCATCATCCAGCATAGTGGCGGATTTTAGAATCTGTACATCTTCTATTTCCCCTTCTGTATTGATCAACACTTTTGTAATCACCATTCCTTCAATACCAGCCTTACGTGCCAAATCAGGATAAACAGGAGGTACCCGTTTAATCAATTCCGGTTTCTCAGACAGTTCCACAAAAGGAATGGTATCCGGTTCCGCCGGTGGTTTCGGAAGTTCAATTATGTCTATCGGAATAAATATTTCAGTATTTGCAGGTATTGTCAATTCCAGGGGATAATCTTCCTTTTCACTGGCGACGGGGATAACCGGGCGTGCGGGAGGCGGAATTTTTTTCTCAATTTTTGTTGGGGGAATGTCAATCGTCTCAATTTCAATATCAATTTTGGGATTGATTTTTCCCTCGGGATTCTCAAAGCGCTGAAAGGAATAAAAAATCAAGGTGAGCAGGAAAAGTGAGAGGATTAGAGAAATCTCCAGAATACGGCGGTATTTCCTTTTAAGATCAACTCCAGGCTTTTTGAAATAAATAAGTCCGGCCATGAGAACACCTCCTGTTGGTTTCATTTTAAATATACCAAAGGGTATGCCAGCACTTCTCTTCCGGTAGTAAATTGTTAAGGAATATTGGGATAGGTATAAAATATGTCGGGTATTCGAAAGTCCTTATCGTGCAGAATGCAAGGCTATTAAAATATCCGGATTTGCGAAATTATTGTAAGCTAAGAAGTTAACTTCATTGAAGCCGGTATTGTAAATTGCAATACTAAAGCCGGTATTTTTTCCTTTTTCTCCATAAAGTTGCCGGATCAATCCCCAGAATTTTTGCAGCTTCCCCCAGGTCTGGAGTTACTGCCAGAATTTTTTCAATATGCTTCTTTTCAACTTCTGCCAGGGAATACAATTCGGTTTTATGTAAGGCAGCGCCAGCAATCTCTTCTGGTAAGTCCTGTATCTGAATTGAGTTGTTTGTCGCCAGCAATACGGCTCGCTCCAGTGCATGCTCCAGTTCACGCACATTACCCGGCCAGGCATAAGTCTGCATTGCAGTCAGGGTATCGGGAGAAAGGTTTATTTTGTTTTTACCGGTAAATTTTTTTATAAAATGATTAATTAATGGCAGAATATCCTCTTTCCGCTGACGCAGTGGTGGAATTTTAATGCGGACCGCATTCAGCCGGTAAAAAAGGTCTTCGCGAAAAGAATTATTCCGGATGGCAGATTCAATATTTTGATTTGTTGCAGCAATCACCCGGATATCTGTCTTTCGGGATTTACTTTCCCCCACGCGCTCAAATTCTTTTTCCTGCAGCACCCGCAGCAGTTTGGCCTGCAAAGCCGGACTCAATTCGGCAATTTCGTCCAGAAATACAGTGCCGCCGTCTGCCAGTTCAAAGCGGCCTTTGCGGTCTTTTACAGCCCCGGTAAAAGCACCTTTTACATGTCCGAATAATTCGCTCTCCATTAATTGCTCAGGCAATGCTGCACAATTGATTTTAATAAAAGGCTTACTTTCTCTGTCGCTGAACTTATAAATCAGGCTGGCAAAAAGTTCTTTACCGGTTCCGCTTTCTCCCTCAATAAGAACGCTTAGGGTGGTTTCCGCTACTTTTTCCACCAGACGGATTGCCTCCTGCATCTCCCGATTTCGGGTAATGATATTGCCGGGTGCAGTGATCTGATTTTGAGCTTCCCGCAAAACAGTCACTTCATTCTTCAGGCGGATATAGTCCAGGATTTTTTGAGTGAAAACCTGTAATTCCAGATAATCGAATGGTTTTTGCAGATAGTGGTAGGCCCCCTTTTTAATGGCTTCTACAGCGCTGTCCACAGATCCGTGAGCAGTAATGATGACCACCGTGGTTTCGGGTGCCACCTGCTTTATTTTTTCCAGAATGGCGATGCCATCAACCGGCGTCATTTTCAGGTCAACAAATGCAAGATCAAATCTTTGCTGTTGTAAGGCTGCCAGGGCTTCCTGCGGATCAAGATATTTGCTGACAGAAATATCAAGATCTTCGAAACACATACTCATGGTTTTTAATATATGGGGTTCATCATCTACCAGCAGAAGATTGAATTTTCCGGATTCCATAATATAATATTCGCTTTAAAAATTTATTTTTTCATGAGATTTTGCTG
>JBAPTX010000449.1:0-3960 GCA_049282375.1 Calditrichia bacterium | reverse complement strand
TCATGCGGTAATAATACCAGTTTCCTGCAGCAACTTCAGTATCAGTAAACTGGTCTGTCTGTTTTTGGAATTCCCGGAGTAAAACAAAGTTGCTGTCATTATTTACCGAACGGTAAAGGCGAAAGCCCGTATAATCGGTTATCCCCAGCAGGCTCCATTCAATCTGAATACGGTTTTCTTCAGGAATAAGGCGAAGAGAAACAGGTAAATTCGTGTTGCTGTCCGGATCAAAGGGATTGGTATGTTCCCGATCGGTACATTGTAACAAAATTAGGGGAATTAAAAATAAAGTAAGGCGAAATTTAATTATCATCTAACTCTTTGTTCAGGCATCGCTTCTTTTGATTTTTTTTGGCGATTTGAAATTATATCATCAATTTTTTGAAAAACCTCTTCCACAGGCTCTAATCCGTTAATGACATGCAAATGGTCGTATTTGCGGTAATAGTCCACCAGGGGTTCAGTCTGCTGCCTGTAAACAGCCAGCCGTTTCCGGATGGTTTCTTCAGTGTCATCATTTCTCTGGATAACCGTTCCGTTACAGACCCGGCATTTGCCATCGGGAGAAGGAGGATTCAGCTCCAGGTTATAATCTTTGCCGCAACTGGCACAAATTCGGCGCAGCGTCAGCCTGCGAACGATTTCCTGCTCCGGAACATCAATTTGAATGACTTTCAGCGGCCCGTCATCAAATTTCTTTAACAGATCATAAAGACCATGTGCCTGAGGAATGGTTCTCGGGAACCCGTCCAAAATAAATCCATTCCGGCAATCATCCTGTTGAATGCGCTTTTCCATCATTTCCAGAATAATATCATCCGGGATCAGTTCACCCCGATCCATTATTTTTTTAGCTTTCTTTCCCAATTCGCTCTGATTTTTTACTTCATTTCGAAGTATTTCACCGGTGGAAATCTGGGGAATGTCGTACTTAGTCATAATTTTTTTTGCCTGCGTGCCTTTACCGACTCCCGGTGCTCCCAGAAGAATTAATTGCATTGTGTTGCCTCCAAAGATTAATTGCGCAAGATTTCAATTCCATTGATGACGATAAGTACTGCTTTGCTAGAATATAACCGTACGTCTATAAAAAATAAACTGTATTTTCAAAGGGAAATCCGGTAAAAAACCGGGATAGCCGGTTAAAATAAATGGGTGTTAAAGAATGGGGGAGCAATTTTCTGATTTTCAATGACACAGGGGATACCCGGCCGATTTTTCAATAAAAAAAACCGGCTACCCAGTAACAGGTAACCGGTTCCGCTGAATTTCCCCGATAAATTCCCGGGGAAAATCCTTCAGGGGGCTGATCCGAAGGATTACTTGAGAAGCAATATGCGTTTTACCGTTGTAAAACTGCCGGCACGGTAGCGAACCAGATAAACACCACCGGCAACGGTTTTATTGCCCGAATTTGTGCCATCCCATTGCACGGAATACTGGCCGGGCTGCATGGGTTCATCCAAAAGGACTTTAACCTGCCGTCCGGTTACATCATAAACCACCAGTGAAACAGGTGTTAACCCGTCGCCTTCCGGCGCAACATCAAAATTGAATGTTGTAGATGGATTAAATGGATTGGGATAATTCTGATGTAACTGATGCCGTTCCGGTACAAGGGCGGACAGAGTGCTGTAAACCGGATCGCAAACCAGTGAATTCCCGGCCATATCAATAAACTCCAGTGCAACCGAAGCCCTTTTATTTTGATCAATTTTCGTAGCGGTAATAACTACCGGGGAGGTGGTACCGGTCGTGAATGACGGGATACTCACATTCGCATTTTTTGCTTTCACTACATTGATGGTCATTAAGCCGCTCTCCGGATCGTGGCCGGTAATTTCAATTGAAAGGGGCGGCCCGGGTATAACATTGGTTAATTCACAGGTAGGCGCCGTATTGTCCACTACGGTAACACTGGCCATTCCGGAAGGAAAGGCCCCGGCGTTATTCCCCATCATATAGGTGATGTGATCGCCTGCTGTCGGCGGAATCATTCCCACCAGCGGTTTAAATGCAAAGGGTGCGGGATCATCATCAGGCATGGGTTCAATGGAAATTACCGCGGCTCCGCCGGCCAGATCGGTGGGGAAGGTCAGCCCGGCCGGTGCATTCACTAAAAAGTCTTCGCCGGGAAAGGGCGGACCGGGAAGAGTGCTGCTGTACGGATCGGCCCAATCCTGCGAATCCGCTCTCAAAAATTTCCCGCTGGTTACCGGCATTCCATTGATAACCGCCCATCCTTCGTAGGCCCAGCCGTTGGGCAGCACAGGCAAATGTAAACCGACTGCAGGGCCGTTAAAGATAAGAGTGGCCGAGCCTGTGGGAAATACGCCGGCATTATTATTCATGCTGTAGGTAAAATGATCAACGGCGTTTGCCGGAATATCTCCGACAAGCGGCTTTAATGCAAAGGGCGCAGGATCATCATCAGGCATGGGTTCAATCGAAATAACTGCAGTGCCGCCGGCGATATCGGTGGGGAAGGTCAGACCTGCCGGAGCGTTCAGCAGAAAATCCTCTCCGGGAAATGGCGGACCGGGAAGGTTGCTGCTGTAGGGATCGGCCCAGTCCTGTGAATCCGCTTTCAGAAATTTACCGGATGTTACCGGCATTCCGTTAATCACAGTCCAGCCTTCGAAAGCCCATCCATCCGGCAGAACCGGAAGATTCAGCCCCTGCATGGGTGAACCGGAGGTAAGGTCCAGAAACCAGATGCCGCTGTTTTCGTCAGTATTGGGTCCGTTGGTGGGTGTGGCCAGAATGTAGTTTCCCATTGCTCCGGTAAAATCATCTCCCAGAGCAGCTCCATGACCCACGGACAGGGAAGCCATGCTCCCGCTGACATCTCCTGCTAAGAAATGCGTATGTGCCGGTGCCGGATCCGTATCGTTGGGCGGTTCGATGGTCAACACAATGGCAGTGGCGGAGTTGATGTTTCTATTCACTTTAAATTCGCCGTTCGGAATCATTATTCCGTTTAAATCCACCAGATCGCCGTTCAAATCCACATTAAATTTTCCGGTGCTGATGGGCATACCATCAACTATTGCCCAGCCTTCATAATGATATCCATTGGCCAGCGCGGGCAAATCATTAAAGCTCAACTGAACTGTGGTGCTGAGATCTAAAAACCAGATGCCGCTGTTTTCATCCGTGTTGGGTCCGTTGGTGGGAGTTGCTAAAATATAATTTCCCATTGCCCCAGTAAAGTCATCTCCCAGAGCTGCCGGATGACCGGCGGTCAGCATAGCGGCCGTTCCGGATAAATCCCCTGCCAGAAAATGGGTATCGGCCGGGCCCGGATCCGGATCGCCATCCGGTTCAATGGTTAATACAATGGCAGTGGCCATGCTTAAATCATCCACCACTGTAAACATATTATTGGGAATGACATTCCCGTTTAAATCCACAAGATTGCCGCCTGCATCCACATTAAATTTACCGGTGGATACCGGCATTCCGTTAATAATCGCCCATCCTTCATAGTGATACCCGTTTGCCAGCGGGGTAACATCACTCAAATTTAGAGTCAGATTATACGCCGCTTCCGCACCAGTACCCGCCAGAAGCAACAGGCAAACCGACAGTAATAATAATTTCTTATACATACAGACCCCCTTGGTTAATAATAAATGCAATTATTTATTATAAAAGAAAAACATGGAGGCAGCTTACTGTATATTTATCACAAAAATATCACAGAAATATAAATAGGAGGTAAAATAAAAAGCCGGTAAGAATTAAAAGAAGGGGAAAGAAGGAAACGCACTTTCCATTCTGAATGCTTCCGGGTAAAACAAGCATTTTGATTTTCCATTTTTCATTATTTATGCTTTTATCAAAATGGCACGGGTGTTATATTTAAGACAGATGAGTCTTAAATGGGGGCTGTATGATTTTATCAAGAGCAAGCAATTATGCCATCCGTGCGATTCTGTACATGGCAACACGCAATAC
>JBAPTX010000448.1:0-4244 GCA_049282375.1 Calditrichia bacterium | reverse complement strand
GCGCTGAACAGCTTTTAAATAATGGCCGCTCGGTAACTTTGATCGGCTGTATTCTCAGGGGGAAGTTAAAATTCATTAAAATGTACCTGCTGCAATTGGGTTTTCTGGACGGGTCCCATGGCCTGATTTTGGCAATCATGTCTGCCTATGCCGTTTTTATAAAATATGTACGGTTATGGAAACTAAATCATTAAAAATAATGCACGTGGATACGGCCAGTTCCTGGCGGGGCGGACAACAGCAGGTCTTTTTCCTCTCGCAGGGTTTGCAGCGGCGGCAGTACAGCTCTGTAGTTGTTGCCCCTCCCGATTCTGAGCTGATTAACCGCTGCAATTTGTCCGGAATTAACTGCCGTGCGCTGAAGATGAGAGGAGAGGGGGATGTTTTTGCGGCCTGGAAAATGGCAGGATGGACCCGGCGGGAGAAAATAGATATTGTTCATGCCCATTCTGCACATGCCCTGGGCCTGGCGCTGCAGGTGAAACTGGTCAATCCCTCCTTGAAAATTATCGCCCACCGGCGGGTTTCTTTCAGCATTAAAAGGCATGTAGGCAACGTCTTGAAGTATAACAATCCACTGGTGAATAAAATTATCTGCATTTCCAATTACATCCGGGAAGTCTTGTTAAAAGAAGGGTTGCCGGCCGCAAAACTGGCCGTCATCCACAGTGGAATTCCCTTAAGCTGGAAGGAAGAACAGGTTGACTGCGGGAAAATCCGGCAGCAATACGGAATTTCAGAAAATAACCTGATTACAGGTGCCATTGGCGCACTGGAACATAATAAAGATTTTCCGACGCTGATCCGGGCGGCCCAGTTGGTGTTAAAAGAAGAACCGGCAGTCAGCTTCATGGTTTTGGGAAATGGCCGTGATGAATCCGATTTGAGAAAAATGGCCGATGATTTAGGAATAGCATCTGATTTTATTTTCACTGGTTTTCAGGATTCTGTTTCCGAATTTTTAAGCTGTTTTGATATTTTTGCATTCACATCCCGTATGGAAGGGCTGGGTTCGTCTATACTGAATGCCCAGTCTGCCGGTATTCCGGTGGTTGCATCCGCTGTCGGCGGAATACCGGAAGCCGTTCAGGACGGTAAAAATGGTTTTCTGGTGCCAAGATCGGATGCGGAGGCATTCAGCAGGGCTTTGCTTGAACTGGTCCGCTCTGAAAAGCTTCGCCGGGAAATGGGCGGAAAAGGAAGAGAAACGGTAAAACAATTTGATATAGAACATACCATCGGGAAAACTGTAGAACTCTATAACAGTTTAGTTCTGTAAAAAAAACAGGCGACTTATTGAAGCATGCATACAAAAAAATATTAATTATTCAGACCGCATTTTTGGGTGATGTCATTTTAATCACCGCGCTTATCAGGGCTGTGCGGCAGCTTTTTCCCGAATCAAAGATTGATGTATTGGTCATTCCGGAAACGGCGCCGGTATTACAAAATAATCCCCATTTAAACCAGGTTATTCAGTTTAAT
Source organism: Calditrichia bacterium (assembly GCA_049282375.1). Classification (GTDB taxonomy): domain Bacteria; phylum Calditrichota; class Calditrichia; order RBG-13-44-9; family RBG-13-44-9; genus JBAPTX01. Next base: position 2,759 of record JBAPTX010000448.1, on the reverse strand, counting down.
AAACGGGGTAAAAAGCTGCTGGAATTCATAAAAACAGCCCGACTTCTGCGGCGTACCGGATATGATCTGGCAATTTCCCCCCACAGCTCCCTTACCAGCGCCTATCTGATGCGGGCTGCCGGCATTCGGGAAAGGCTGGGTTACGACCGCTGGCGGGCCTCCCGGCAGCTTACCATGAAAGTTCTGCACCGGCATCCCGAATCCCACCGCCGTCCTGTTCATAAAATTGAAAAATTACTGCGGCTGTTAAGTGTTTTCTCCGGGCAGAATTTTGAAATACAGACCGAGCTGTTTCCCACAGATGAAATGAGGCAAATGGCAAAAAAATGGCTGAGCCATCTTGAAAACAGCGGTAAACCGATAATTGCCATTGCGCCGGGTTCTGTCTGGAATACAAAAAAATGGCCGGAAGAATATTATAACAAACTAAGCAAAATGCTGCATGCAGCCGGGTATGGCCTGGTATTCCTGGGCGGTAAATCCGACCGGGCGCTTTGCCGCAGGATTCTGGAAAATACCGGCCCTAATTCCCGCAATTTTGCCGGGGAGTTAAGTATTCTCGAATCCGCGGCTGTCCTTGAACAGTGCCGGCTATTGATCTGCAATGACAGTGCGCCGCTGCATCTGGCGAATGCGGTGCAAACAGACGTTTTTGCATTTTTCGGGCCTACTGTAAAGCGTTTCGGCTATTTTCCCTTCCGGCCGAATGACCGCGTTTTGGAAATTGACCTGGAATGCCGCCCCTGCAGCAGCCACGGCGGTGCACGTTGCCCGCTGAAACATTTTCATTGTATGAGGAAAATTCAACCTGAAACCGTTTTCAGGGAAATTGAAGACTATTTAAAACAAGGAAATCAGGGTGGATCATAAAATATTAATTCTGACCGGAAAAAAGAAGTTTTTCGGGCAAACCCGCAAGCCATGGGTCAGCATGGATGTGGAGCGGATTTGTTCGGAATTAAAAAAATATGGGTACGATACGGAAGTTCATCCTTTTTATGAAGTTGTAAATCAAACTGAACCGCTGAACGACCGGATTATTTTTTATTCATTCAGCCAGCGGGATAACGAGAGACAATATATCAGGGATTTAATTTATTACCTGGACAACGGGACCAATTTAATTATTCCCTGTTATGAACTGCTGAAATGCCATGAAAATAAGGGATATCAGGAATTATACCGAAAAACTTTAGAATTGGAGGGGCCGGAATCTTTATATTTTTCCAGCTACAAAGAGATGGAAGGTTATGAACTGAATTTTCCGCTGATTTTGAAAAGTACATCCGGCTCCAATGGCCAGGGTGTTTATCGGGCAGAAAACAGGAAAGAACTGATTAAACTGATCAAACAACTCAGGAAACAGAATTTGCTGACGCAACTGGATTTGATCCGCAGGCGTTATTTCAGGCGGGAAAAGCAGTATCCCCATTATCCCGATTATAGTAATGCCACGGATTATCAGCAATACCGCGATTATGTGCGGAGGGAACAGAATTTTGTTTTGCAGGAATTCATTCCCGGCCTGGAGTTTGATTATCGTGTGCTGATTATCTTTGACAGATATTATGTCGGGAAGCGGTTTACCCGCCCGGGAGAATTTCGTGCCAGCGGGGCAAAACTTTACAATTTTAAACACGAAGATATTCCTTCCGGTCTTTTGGATTATGCAGAATCCGTTTATAACAAGTTCGATACCCCATTTTTATCGATTGATATCGGCTGCCGCGAAGACAAATACTATTTATTTGAATTTCAGGTGCTTCATTTCGGGTTGAACGTCATTATTAAAAACAAAGGCTATTTTTTAAGAAAGGAAGATAACTGGGAACTCATCACTGCAGAAAACCGCATTGAACAGGAAATCGCTTATGGCCTTTCCCGGTTCCTGAATGAAAAATTAAAAGTAAATGAGGCTGTCTGATTTAAAAAGCCTATGGTACTTACCTATTATATTATAAAATATCCCTATAAACTGGCCTGGCATTTCCTGAGAATGTTTAGTAAAAATCAGGAGGTAGTGTGTTATTGCCAGGAACCGCTGGATTATGAGATTTTTAAGAATATTCAGCCTTTTCTGCCGCCCATCCCGATAGTTACCGCCAGAAAATACCGGGCCAATTTTATGGAAAAGGGGATTACCCCGCAATTTCTGCCCTGCTTCCCTAAGGCGGTCATTATGTTTCGCCATGCCGTTCATAAATTTCCGGAAGAAAAGATCATTAAAATCGGGCTTCGCCACGGCGCCTATCATTTTAAAAAACTGAGCAGTGCCGGCAGTTACAATAAGTTCGATGTTTTTCTGATGACAAGTTCTCATGAAGTGCAAGTGGCACAGAGTACCGGAATTTCCACCGGCAGGGCTGTGGGGTTCCCTAAACTGGATCCTCTTTTCAATGGAAAATTAAGTGATGAGATTCTGGAAAGTTACCGCCGTAAAGTGAAACTGAATAAAACAAAAAAAACCGTCCTGTTTACCGCCACATGGGACGGATCGGGAATGTCCGCCGCCGAAACATGGATTCCTGTTCTGCCAAAGCTGGTTGATTCTTACAACGTTATGGTTTCTGTTCATCCATGGAGCAGTGCAAAGCTAAAAAAAAGAATCCGGAACCAGCCGGGAATTTATTTTATTCAAGACGCTGATGTTGTGCCGTATCTTGCCCTTGCCGATATTATGGTGGGAGACACCAGTTCTGTGATTGCCGAATTCTGTGCTCTGAATAAGCCGATCATCACTGTGCAAACAGGGGAAGCCC
>JBAPTX010000447.1:0-2408 GCA_049282375.1 Calditrichia bacterium | reverse complement strand
GCTGGATGCCGCTGCGGCGCCGTTCCGGCGGAAGCAGCAGGAAGCGGTTTTAAACCAGCTCGCCGGACTGGAATCCGCTAATCCGGAAAAAGTCGTTCGCTCCCCATTTTCGCCGGCGGCGGTACGGCCTCTTTCCCTGAAATTACTCAGAGCAAAAACCCGGCTTCCGGAGCGCCAATTGCGTAGCCTGATGGAAAAGCTACTGAAAGAAAATCAAATATTTTCAGTTCAGGCAGGGCAGGAACCGCAGTACTACAGTGAAAATCAGGTTCAGCAGGTTCTATATTCGGTAAAACAGATACTGGAAAAATTCCATCGTCAATATCCCGGACGACTGGGTTTGAAGCGGCAGGAAATTACCGGCCGGATCAGCCGCCATTTTCCCGAAAACATCATTGAACCGGCAATTGAATACGGATTGAATAAAGGAGAGCTGTCCCGCCAGGGGGAAATGATCGCCCATCCCCAATTTAAAACCAGCCTGACCGCACGGCAGGAAAAACTTCTCAAGTCTGTTGAAGCGCTTTACCGGGAGGCTGCATTTCAGCCCCCTGCTTCAAAAGAAGTTGCGGCTGATCTGAACATTCCAGAGAAGGAATTCCGTGAACTGCTGAATATTCTGCGGGAGCAGGAAATACTGGTCTGGGTAGATGAACGGTTCTTTTTTCACCGGGAAGCCATGGAGAAGATTGTCGGACTGGTGCAGGATTACTTTTCAAACAAACAGGAAATGAGTATTGCGCAATTTAAGGAACTTACTGGTACGTCCCGCCGGCACGCTATTCCGCTGCTGACCTATCTGGACAACCGCGGCGTTACCCGCCGCGAAGGGGATGTGCGGTTGTTTGCCGGATAGCCCCGATAATTATAATCCCTCTTGAATTGTTTTAAAAATATACTATTTTAGTTCAGCGGTGTTTGTTACCGGCTGAACCGGAACCATCGTGAAATGATCCCGGCCTGCCATACACTTTAAATAATTACGCCCTTCGGGCACAAAGAGGAGGAAATATGAGCTACGAAACCTTACGTGACAATTTGCTGGAGCTGGTCCGCCGTACATCCGCTTATCTGCCGCCGGATGTGGAAAATGTGGTTAATTTGCGGAAAAATCTGGAAGAGGAAAATTCCATGGCGGAGATGGCCATGGATATGATTATGCAGAATGTGGGTCTTGCCAAAAAGCGTTCGCTGCCCATCTGCCAGGACACCGGCACCATTTCTTTTTATGTGAAATGCCCCGTCGGTTACGACCAGCTTTATTTTCAGAAAGCGGCCGAGGAGGCAGTGGTGCAGGCGACGGAAAAGGGCTACCTGCGCCAGAATTCAGTAGATTCCCTGACCGGCAAAAATACCGGAAATAACCTGGGAAAAGGCAGCCCGGTTTTTCATTTTGAGCAGAGCCGCGGCGAAAATGTGGATGTGCGGTTAATTTTAAAAGGCGGCGGCTGCGAGAATATGAGTTCCCAGTATAAACTGCCTGCAGAAATTAACGGCAAAAAATACGGCCGCGATTTGAAAGGGGTGCGTGCGGTTATTCTGGATGCGCTGGTGAAGGCGCAGGGGAAAGGCTGCGGTCCCGGATTTCTGGGCGTCTGCATCGGCGGCGACCGCGCCAGCGGTTATTCCCATGCCAAGGAGCAGTTGCTGCGTAAGCAGGACGACACCAGCACCTATCCCGAACTGGCGGAGCTGGAATCCCGCATTATGGAAGAGGCTAACGAACTGGAAATCGGGCCTATGGGATTCGGCGGCAAATTTACCCTGGGCGGAATAAAGATCGACTACCTGAACCGGCTGCCCGCTTCCTATTTCGTCAGCATTGCTTACATGTGCTGGGCCTACCGCCGCCGGGGAATGATACTGGATCAGGAAGGGGAAGTGCAGGAATGGCTTTATCAGCTTCCCGGTGAATTTGAGGAAGATTACAGCGGAATGCCCGAAATGGAAATCAAATCCGGCAATGTAAAAGTGCTGCATACGCCGGTAACGGAAGAACAGATCCGGGAGCTGAAAACCGGGGATGTGGTTCTGCTGAACGGCGATATGTTTACCGGGCGGGATGCGGTGCACCGCTATCTGTATGACGGCGGGGAACTGGATGTGATCAAAGGCGGCATTATTTATCATTGCGGCCCGGTCATTGTGAAGGAAGGCGGGGAATACCGGGTGATGGCGGCCGGCCCCACTACCTCCATCCGGGAAGAACCTTACCAGGGGGATGTGATCGAGCGTTTCAATCTGCGGGGGGTTATCGGCAAGGGCGGCATGGGCAAAAAAACGCTGGAGGCCTGCAAACAGCACGGCGCGGTTTATTTCCACGCCATCGGTGGTGCGGCGCAGATTTACGCCCGCTGTGTGAAAAAGGTGAAAGGCGTATATCTGGAGCAGTTCGGCAGCCCGGAGGC
>JBAPTX010000446.1:0-1683 GCA_049282375.1 Calditrichia bacterium | reverse complement strand
GCATGCGGTCCGAGGATGCTTCCAAATAGTTTTTCTGAATAACCTGCAGTAAATTATTACTGTTTTGAATTTCCCGTGAAATGGCCTGGTCGAGCTTTTCAAGATATAATTGAACAAGATGGAGTTCGGGTTGAGTGCGCTTGAATTCCTCGCGGTTATTCTGATAATATTCCTTTATTTCTTCATCAGTAATAGACACTTCCTGCGGCAGGTGTTTTTCCAGATATTTTTCAGCCAGCATGTTTTTGTGAAAATTATGAATGGTCCATTCTTCATAATCATTCAGCGACATGTTTTCTTTTTCGGCCATTTTGGCCAGAGCTGTTTTTTGCACCCATCTTTCAATATAACGGTGGGCCACCAGATTACGGCTTTCCTGCGGAAGATTGGGTGGCAGCCAGTCCTTCAACTGGTCCCGGGTCAGATATTCATCTTCCACCCGTGCCACTATCTCCTTAAACGGGGCCGGTTTTTTCTGGCAGGAAGCAAACACGAGCAAACCGGCTGTAAATGCGGCCATGGCTAATTTTATTGCATTTTTTCTGCCCATCAGGAGATGCGCCTTAACAAAGGTTCATTAATCCAGATAATATTTTCTTCCCGCAACTCCTGCAGAAGTGACTGCCGGATGTTTCCTTCTTTTTCACGCCGAACGGCTGCTTCCACCTGGCTGCGGACCTGCTCTTCCGATAACGGCCTTAAATAGCTCTGTTTTATGTCTCCGGTCTTAATGATGTGGTACTTGGATTTAAATTCAATCGGCTCCAGTATCTGGTCAGGCCCTGCTTTTATGGCGGGCTTAACCAGTTCTGCATAAGCGGATTTTTCCGGCAGATAACCGCGGTCTCCTCCCTGATCCTTTAAAGCGCGGCTTTCACTGTATTTTTTTGCCAGTTCTTCGAAATCGGCTCCCTGCTTAGCTTTCCGGTAGATTTTTTCCGCCTCATCGCGGTCTTTTACCTCGATATCCCAGATACGGATTTTTTCAGGCTCGCGGAAATTCTCCTTGTGATCTTCATAATAATTTTGCAGTTCTGCCTCGGTAGGTTTGGACTGTCTGCTCACTTCTTCCGTGTTAAAGTAATTCATCAACTGCGATTCTTCGTACCTTTTGAGTTCGCTTTGAACATCCGGTTCATTTGCAATCTTTGCTTTTTCGGCGGTAATGACCCAGGCAAAATAATCCACCTGCTGGTCCACGGCTGTTTTCAGAGCCTCCGTCTTTACAAAACGCGGGGCAAACTGGCGGAAACGGCCGCGGAACTGCTGCAGATAATCACTGCCGGTTATCTGCCGGCCGCCGACCGTTGCCAGCACCAGATCCTGCTGTGCTTTGCTGAACTCTTCTTCGCTCTCATCCTGATTATTCATCCATTCGCTGATGTTCTGTGAAAACTGCTCCACGGCATCCTCATTTACTTTTGCATCCAGATTCTTTCTGAATTCGCCGGTGAGCTCCTGATAGTTCTCTTTACTGCTTTCCATAAAAAATCGCTGGAAAAGCTGGCGTTTAATGTTTCTTTTCTGCGCCTCAAAATCGCCGCCTCGTCCGGTGGGCTCGTATTCAAGAAGCTGGGCAATAAAGATGCCCCGGTCTGTTACCACCGGGCCGACCAAGCCTGGGCCGCCTTTCCGGGCAATTTGCCGGTCCAGTTCCAGATCGAAAAGTCCGGGCTGGTAGGG
>JBAPTX010000445.1:0-4056 GCA_049282375.1 Calditrichia bacterium | reverse complement strand
TGCTGCTGCGCATCAATGTTTTGGAAATGCAGCAGCAAAAACAGGATATAAACAAGAATCTGGGTTTCCTTAAAATATTGCTCCAAAAGCTGGATAAAATCGGAAACAAGGAGGACCGGCAGCTTATACGGAAAGCGGCACGGTTGTTAGGCAGCGGTCAGCGGGAGAAAGTCTTAAATCTTTTTTATGAATACCGCCAGAAGATGTTTTTCAGAGGGGTGCCGCCCCAGGTGCTGGGATACGAGTTTTATCTCTGGCTGAAATTTGTGCCGGAGCGGCTGGATTCCGGGGCTCTGGCCCGCTTTGAAGAGCGGATTGCCGCAATGCTGGAAAAAAATCCCCATTATCCCGATATGTGGAATTACCTGGCGCTGATTCATTTAATGCAGTGCCGCGATTATTTTCTGCAGGGATTGGATAATTTTCAGGAAGCCACCCGCCTAAATCCCGATTACCGGAATGCGCAAAAAAATTTAAGGCTTGCGGAGAATGACGGGCGTGAGTTTTTATCCCTGATTAAGGCAATTGTAAAATAAACAGAAATGGCCGGCAATTTTTCCAGTGAGAGCCAATGCCGGGAATCGTGACAGTTTAAAGTTCAGGTTTGATTAAAAATCAGTTTCAGTTTTTAGCGGAGGTATTAGAAATATGAAATGGCGTCTCACCGCCGCAGTTTTTTTAATTATGATCATCTTTGGCAAAACGCAGGCCCAGGGCCTGCAGATAGAAGTGCGTTCGCTTGCGGAAGCTTCCCAAAACCGCTATCTGGATGTCCGTTTTGCAGCGGACGGAGAGCTTTCGAACGGCTTCGTTCTGCAGTACCCGGCCTCTCTGCAGATATCTCCGATATCGGTGCAGGTAGAGGGACGTTCCCGCTGGCTGCAGCAGGGCCTGCAAAGCATTGTTGCGGATTCGCTGGCGGGCTGGAAGCAGGAGACCGGGGTCATAACATTCTATACACCGGTTGCTGCGGGCGGGCAGGTTTATCTGACATTTTTGATGGCCCTTCCTTTCCGCGGGGAGGCCGGTGCCCGGGAAATTGTCCTGCAGCCATTACTGCCGGATAATACCCCGTTATTTGCTCCCGGTCCTTCCAGCGCCAGCGGTTTAATACCACAAATAAACAGTCAGGTTGAACCCTGAGCCGGTGATGACTTGTCACTATTAATTTTTAATGAACAATACAGATAACGACCGAATGCTACCAATCCATAAATTTTACAGTTCCAGGGCGATTTTATGAAAAGGTGGATACAATTTATTTTCTTTATTCTTTCTATTTCCTTTTTCTCCGCTTATGCGGAACAGGGCAGCAGCGATTCCCTGTACATGTGGACCAATTCCAGCGGGCTTCCCTCAGTTGATTATGACTGGGTGGATATCAAAAATGGCACACTGCTGTTTGGCCCGGCTTTTGATGATACAGTTTCTGCAGCAGTTCCCCTGCCGTTTTCTTTTGAATTTTACGGGACGGAATATTCCCAGATCTTTATTTCCAGCAATGGATGGGCCGGGTTCGTTAATCCGGACAGCAATTCATATCCGCTGAACGACAGTATCCCCGCTCCCGGCGCACTGCAAAAAATGATCGCGGTATTTTGGGACAGTCTGCAGAGCACACCCGGGAATTCCGGCGGCATTTATTATAAAACACTGGGTGCCGCCCCCAACCGGCGTTTCGTGGTTCAATGGGATGTCCGGAACAGCAGCGGCTCCCCCGCCCCCGGACAAATTGTATTTCAGTTGATCCTGTTTGAGGAAAGCGACCTGATAAAGTTTCAGTACAATCAGGTGGATACCTACTATACAACCGCTTCTTCTGCAACAATCGGCCTGCAGAGCGATTCGCTGACGGGAAGTCTTTACAGCTATAACACGCCTTCGGACATTCAACCCTATTCGGCCATACTCTTCCATAATAAAATTGTCGGCAATGCCTCCGCCTATATCGTCCCGCTGGAAGTAACAGTGGGCAATTTCCAAAATTTTAAATATACCTTTCATCAGATTGACACTTCCTCCGCGGCCCGGATCGGGAAGCTGGACCGGTTTGCCATCGGAAACGCTTTCAGCGGGGAAAGCATTCCGACCGTCACCTCCATTAAAATAAACAATTATCCGGCATTTATTCAAAATTCCACTGCAAAGCCGCAGACCCCCGGTTTTGCGACATGGCATTATGCCAGCGACTCCCTGATTATTCAAACAGCCGATTTTGATGTGGTTGATTCTCTGGTTATAAACTTTGTACAACATATCCCCAATACACCCGGAAGCGGTTCTTCCTTTGCCGGCAGTTACGATGCCGTGCTGGATTCCAGCAGGAAAAAAGAGGCCATTAATGATGGCTGGTCGGTTATGCTGATTCCTGCGGAAGCCTATGAATATCTCCTCTCACCCGATACTGCCCGCAGTATGTCGGCGGGGGACAGCCTGCATTTTCTTGTTTCAGCGAAAGATCAGTTTGGAAATCCTGTCGCCAGCACGGATTCAATTTTACTGAGTGCACCGGGCGGTTCCGGCATCTCCTTTATACCTTCCTCCCGAATGGCTTTTGCGGGCGAGGATACTTTATCCTTTTATATGAGTGCCACCAAAGTAGATAGTTTTCTGGTGCAGGTTCAGAAGAAGAATATGCCGGCAGTAAAAGGGCAGACAGGTTTGGTCACGGTATTCCCCGGCGCGGCGGACAGCCTGAGCTATGAATCGGCGGACAGCCTGACCGTTCCCTCGGGTGCCACCCGCCAGCTCAGCGTCAGCGTTAGCGATGCCTATTTGAATGCAGTGGCTTCCGAACCGGTGGAGTTTATCATCCGCAGCGGCGGGGGCAACCTGGAAGGCCAGCAGTCGCTGGTCCGGCAGAGTTCCCAGAGCGGAATTGTGTCGGTGGATTACACCAGCGGTTCTCAGGCGGGTGAAAACATCATCACGGCGCGTCTGGTGAACAGCCCGCCGGACAGCCTGCAGTTTGTGGTGCGGACGATTCCCGGGGGCATCAGCTATTTTCAGGTCATTCCGCAGACCACCGATACCACCGCGGGCAGTTTCTTCGGGGTGACGGTGAATGCCTATGATGCCAACAACAACTTTTTGATCAATGATGATACCACCGCAGTGGAACTGCTTGCGGGGGGCAGCGGGGTCAGCATTACCCCGGCCACGGCCACGCTCAGCGGGGGCAGCACCCAGTTTCAGGTGTCTGATACGGTGGCGGAGCAGTTCACGCTGCTGGCGCGCAGTGTGTCGGATACCATTCGTCAGGGGGTCAGCCCGCTGATCCGCATCCGTCCCGGCGCGGCGGACAGCCTGATATACTTGAGCGGCAACGATCCGGCTCTTCCGCTGGGCGCCAGTAAAGCCCTGCGCGCCAAAGTAACCGATTCATTTTTAAATCCGGTCCCCAATACGGAAGTGCGCTTCCGGATCACCGCCGGAAACGGCAGTATTGCCGGGCAGGACAGTGTGACAGTGCTCAGCAACTCCGAAGGCAATGTGGAAGCAGAATTTAACACAGGCACTTTTGCCGATACCGTGCAGGTCGAGGCTTTTATCGTCGCCAGCCCTTCAAATAGAGTTGTCTTTTCCCTGACCATTGTCGCCGGGCCGGTGAGTTACTATGGTTTTCAACCGGTTGACGATGACACCGTTCAAGCCGGGGATACACTGAGTTTTAGTATTACCGCCTACGATAGTTATGGGAATCCGAAGCCTAACAGCGGCAGTATCCGCCTGCGGGCAATTGGCAGCAGCAGCGCTGTTTTCAGCAGTACAATTCTGAATTTTTCGGGCGGCGCCAGCCTAAATTTTCAGGTTTCAGACACCACCAGAGGCCAGTTTTTAATAAAAGCGGAAAACACCACCAATCCATTTCTTGCCGGGCAAAGCGGCATCATCACTGTTATGCCGGATTATGCTGATCCCCGGTTGCAGCTTACCTTTCCGATGCTGCAGACAATAGTGGTGGGACATACCATTCCGCTGGGCGCCCGCTTGACCGATTCATTTGGAAATCCCTTGGTCAATCAGCCGGTTACCCTGCGGCGTCTTAATCCCGGC
>JBAPTX010000444.1:0-4170 GCA_049282375.1 Calditrichia bacterium | reverse complement strand
GGCCTTCTGCACGGCGGCGCCTCCGCGGCGCTGGCGGAAACGCTGGGAAGTGTGGCCGGCACGCTGGTGCTGAATTCAGATGATAAATTTGTGGTCGGGGTGGAACTGAATGCCAATCATCTGCGGCCCATGCGCGAAGGCGCCGTTTTCGGCAGGGTAAGCCCCATTCACCTGGGAAAAACCATTCAGGTTTGGGATATCCGCATCCGCAACGGACAGGATAAGCCGGTTTGCATCAGCCGCCTCACGCTGGCGGTGATGAATAAAAAGAAGGATTAAAGAGACAAGAAGGAAGAAGCAAGATGCAAGAGGCGGGCTGATCGCTGAAAGCTGAAATGGATAGATAAAAATATAACTGAACAATAAATCTACAGGAGATGTTTACTGCAAGCTGAAAGCCGAAAGCTGAAGGCTGATAACGCTTTACAATGGATACCATCACTCAAATCACCCTCGGGGCGGCAGTCGGCGAGCTGACCCTCGGAAAAAAAGTTGGAAATAAAGCGGTTCTGTGGGGAGCCGTTGCCGGCACTATCCCAGATCTGGATGTGGTGGCCGGCCCTTTTCTGGATTCGGTGTCCCTGCTGGCTTTCCACCGCAGTTTCAGTCACTCCATTCTGTTTGCGCTGCTGTTTGCGCCGCTGATGGGATATGCCCTGTTCAAACTTTATAAAAGCCGGGATGCTTCGGTTTTCGGCTGGACAAATCTGGCATTCTGGGGGCTGCTGACGCATGCGCTGCTGGACTGTTTTACCTCTTACGGCACCGAGCTGTTCTGGCCCTTCAGCGGCTACCGGGTGGCGCTGAACAGCATTTCAGTGATTGATCCGCTTTATACCGTTCCCTTTATCATCAGTGTTGCCGTGCTGATGTTTATGAACCGCGGTTCATGGAAGCGGCGGGTGGTGCTGTATGCCGGGCTGGCGGTCAGCACGCTTTATCTCGGGTTCACATATGTCAATAAAATTTATGTTAATTCCGTTTTTGCAGAGAATTTAAAAGAGCAGGGCGTCGAAAACCGCCGTTTAATGACCTTCCCCACTCCGCTGAATAACATGCTCTGGCGCGGCGTTGCCGAAACCGAAAACGGGTTTTATGAGGGATATTTTTCCATCCTCGACGGTGATGAGCAAATATCCTTCGACTATACACCTAAAAATCACGACTGGCTGCAGGGCCTTTACTCCGATGACGACCTGCAGACTCTGCTGCGACTGAATAAAGGATTTTTTGCAGTTTCCCGCAAAAACGGACATTTGTATATCAACGACATGCGCTACGGCACTGTAAACGGATGGGATCACTTTAAAGGTGATTTCATCTATTCTTTCCGGATTCTGAATCACCATTCCAATTGGCGGGATCCCGTGGAAATCCGGCGGGAAATGCCCGATTATGATATTACTCTGACCCTTGTGGAAGGATTTGTGGACCGCATGTTCGGCGCTTACGCCCGCTACCTGCCGGAATTATAGTTTCATGAAATTATCTTTGTAAAATCCGTCCGGTTCGCCTCTCAGTTTGCAGGCAAGCCGGGGATGACAGACAATCCGGTTTCACCATTATATTATTTCTATTTCCCATCAGGTGTTTTTGTCGTGAGTGGAAATTTCCGAAGCGCTTTGCAGCCCGGCTGCAATTTCAGGAATTATCCCCATTCTGGCATAGATCGGCCGCACCAGTACCCGCAAGGCGGGCAGCCGGTAATAAAAAAATCCGGCACTCAGCAGGCAGATCAGACCGCCTACGGCAAAAGTGGCCGGCGCACCGAATTTTCCCGCAAGCGCACCGGTAAGCAGACTGCCGAAGGGCAGCATTCCCATAATGGAAACGGTGTAAAAACTCATGACCCGTCCCCGCTTATCATCATCCACAATGGTCTGTAAAATGGTATTGCTTGCCGCCATCAGCGATATCATGCCGAAACCGGTAAAAAGCATAAAAAGGAGTGATAAGTAGAAATAACGGGAGAATGAAAAAGCAATCAGTCCCAGTGCAAAAACCACAGTGGTAAACGCCATCCAGCTTCCCAGGCCCAGCACGGTCCGGCGGGAAGCCAGGTAGCCCGCGCCTGCCAGTGCTCCCAGACCGGCCGCCCCCATCAGGATACCCAGCGTGCTGGCATCTCCCTGTAAAATAGTTTTTGCGAAAACGGGCATCAGTACCGTGTAGGGCATGCCCACCAGACTGACAATGCTGAGCAGCAGCAGAATGGCGCGGATGGGCGCAAAGGAGTAGGCATAAACATACCCTTCTTTTAACTGCTGCAGCGGATTTTTTTTATTGCCGCTGCCAACCCGCTGCCGGGGCAGTTTCATCATTAACAGTGCGGCAATTACCGCTATATAGCTCAACCCGTTAATCAGGAAGCAAAACCCTTCTCCGGTAGCGGCAATAATTACCCCGGCAAGGGACGGTCCCACCAGACGGGCGGCATTAACCATGGATGAATTGAGGGCGATGGCATTACCCAGGTTTTCCCTCCCTTCCACCATTTCTACTGTGAAAGACTGGCGCACCGGCATATCCATTGCGTTGATAATTCCCAGCAGGATGCTCAGCGTAATGACATGCCAGATCACAATAACTCCGGAAAATACCAGTGCGGCAAGCAGCAGCGCCTGCAGCATGGCAATACTCTGGGTTAAAATGATCAGCCGGTGACGGTTCAGCCGGTCTGCCAGCACTCCGGCAAAAGGTGTAAAAATGAAGGTGGGGAGCTGTCCGGCGAATCCCACAATGCCCAGCAGGAAAGCTGAATTTGTCAGGCGGTACACCAGCCAGCCCAGGGCGATCCGCTGCATCCAGGTGCCGATCAGCGAAATAGATTGCCCGGCAAAAAATAAGCGGAAGTTGCGGTAGCGCAGCGCCCGGGTAGCAGTGCTGAATCCCTCAAACATAAAATTGGTTACCCCCCTATCTGTCATTCTGAAAAGGTCTGAAAATCGGGACAAATTTAATGAAAATTGATCCGTGATTTGAAATGAAATGTCAGGAATTATTGCCGGTCCGGAAAGAATTTCATTTCCACCGGATATAAATCCGGGCCAACCTTGTTGTGCAGTTTTATTTTGATTCCTGCATATTTTATCGCCATCTTTGTGAAACCTTCAAACCAGAGGAGGTGCAACAATGCATTTAAGGCAGAGACTAACAGCCATTACACTTTTGATATTGATACCGGTGACATTTGCAGCCGGGCAATCCGGCTGGGAGGTTCTTTCCTCCGGCACTCAGCAGAATTTACAGGCGGTGCAGTTCCTGAATGCGGACAGCGGCCGGGCAACAGGCCAGGGCGGCACTATTCTGCAAACCTCAGATGGCGGTCAGAGCTGGAACATTCTGCCGTTTCCATTTTCCGTTGACTTAAGCGCTCTTCATTTTTTTACTGGGGATACTGGTCTTTCGGGTGGGGACGGCGGCATTTACCGCACCACGGACGGCGGTCAAAACTGGAGTGCGGTTTCTACCGGCATTCCCGATGCCATCCGCTGCCTGTCCTTTGCCGGCGATTACGGGATTGCCGGCGCTGCTTCGCAGTCTCTGATCTATTCGGCAGACCGGGGGCAGAACTGGCAGGTGGCGCAGTCCGGTTTTTTCGGCGGCGGGGTTAACGGCGCGGTGATGCTCAGCTCGCAAATCGGCTTTGTCGGCGGGCAGAATTCCATCTTTCAGCCGCTGGCGGGCAAAACCACTGACGGCGGCGCCAACTGGAGCTTCACTCCTTTTTACCTGCAGAATAATGAAGGTGCGGTGCTGGATATTGAATTTACCGATGAAAACATCGGTTATGCCGCCTGCCGGGTGTGGGATGGGCGCGGGGCCATTGCCAGAACCGCTGACGGCGGACAAAACTGGACCAGCAGTTTTTTCAATGCGCCGCTGCAGGCGATGGATTTTCCGGTCAGTAATGCCGGTATGGTGGGATATGCGGCGGGGGATGGCGGCGCCATTTACAAAACAACGGATGCCGGAATAAACTGGATTTTACAGAACAGCGGTACTACAGAGCAGATCACCGGACTGCATTTTCTGGACCCCGATACCGGTTATGCGGTGGGCGCCAATGGTCTGATCCTTAAAACCGTCAGCGGCGGAGAGCCGCCCATCGGCATCGGGGAATACCTGCCCGGAAATTCCCTGCCAACTGATTTTGTTTTATATCAGAAC
>JBAPTX010000443.1:0-8558 GCA_049282375.1 Calditrichia bacterium | reverse complement strand
CATCTTCGCTGATCTGTAATAAATCATCTTTTTCAATGTAAAAACGGTCAAGAACTCGCGAAACACTGCTGTGATCCAGTCTGCTCTCCCGGCACAATTCTTTAAAATGCAGAACACGGCCGGTTCTCCGGTTTTTAGAATCTACCCGGGTTAGGGCGGTAAAAATACGCCGGGCATGTTCCACACCCTCCGCATCAAGCTGTGTCAGCATTTGATCGGCTTTTCTGGAAACCACCTGCTCCACCGGCCCAAAAAGTTCGAAATAATGCAGCGGCAGTTGCACCGGAGAGGTTTCTTTACTCTTCTCCCACATCAACCGCATAAAATACTGCAGGCGGAGAAGCGGATACGAAACAGTGGAAAGTTCATCCAGCAGCCGCTCCAGCAAAATGGGGGAGATGGTTTTATTGAAAAGCGCCAGCGGCCTGACAATTGCATTTTTCAGAAAAGTGCGGTCCGGCTTGCTGAGATAAAAAGAGGAGCTGTTTGGCAGCATGCCTGATTTGTCCGCCAGCACCTGATAATCGGCCACAAAATCCGAGCGCAGCGACACAATTACATGAATCCGGTACTCTTTCAGTTGACTTAAGGCAGCCAGGCATTTTATAAATTCAATGAATTCATCCGGTTTCCCGAGGGTCTCCGGCATCATGCCTTCAACATCATCAACGATCAGGGCGTATTGCATCCGGGGGTCCAGAGCAGCGCAAAGCTCTTCCGGTTTTTGCCGGTGCAGCAATTTTTCTGCTTTTAAAAGATTGGCTTCATCGGCGGCGGTACCGGTTAAATTCAGCAGGGCTTCCGCCAAATGACGCCAGCCCTCCCGCCCGATGCTGAGATAAGCACTTCGCCAGGACCGGCTGGAATTATCCAGGGCAGGCCTGATCCCCGCCTGCAAAAATGAAGTTTTTCCGGCAGCCAGCGGCGCATCCAGAATCATCCAGCGCCTCTCCTGCAGAAGATTCAGAAATAAATTCACTTCATTTTCACGGCCGAACATCAATGAAGCATCTTCAGGCCTGAAAGGCTGCAGGCCTTTAAAAGGTTTTAATTGAAAGTGGTTCGAATTCATCCCTAAACTTAAAGTTTCCCTATTTCCTTATTATTCTCGCCGCAAACAGCCAAATTCTTTATGATAAGGGTAAATAATCCTTTATTATTTTTTTCATTAAGTGGGCATATAGATAATAATTCTTTTGGGATTCCAAATGATGACCCTCACAGAAAAAAAGTTTCATTTATCAAACAGACCTTCTGCCTTTCAGAGAAAATGGAAGTATTCTGTTTTCCCTGCCCTTGTTTTAAACCGATTGAGGGGGTTGATTTATTATTCTGAATCAGTTTCTTTATATTTTTTTAACAGGGGGCTGTAAAGTACCGGGATATTTGCCACCGGAACGATGGAAACCACAGTTCAGAAATCAGTGCATCTTCGTACAAATCAGCTTTAAAATATGTTCGGGAAAAATATTTTATTTCCTCAGATACAACAAAAGATTAAAAATTAACATATCCCCTGCATGCTCTTCTGGAAGCATTTAGTCGTCTGGTTGTTAATAGGAATCCGGTTTTTTGCCTGTGACCCGGTAATTAAATTCATAATTCAAAATGGTATTCCACCCTGCCGCGGCCGCGCTGCTGCGGGTGCCGTCCACCGGCCCCACCGGCTTACCATAAGTGTAAAATGCATTTACGATGGGAGCGCCGCTGTATTTTAAAACAATCCAGTATCTGCCCGGAGTCAGCAGGAGCCCTTCTTTGCTGAAATCAAAATCCACCCAGTCGTATCCGCGGCGGCGCGGTACCAGCCGGGTATTCACTTCGGTACTGCGGGCGGCTGTTTGTCCGGGTTTCCCCTCATTATCCTCGCTCAATTCCAGCCAGATTTTCCCTGTTCCGCCAAAATTGTGCATCGCCAGTGCGACTTTTTGCAGGATAACCGGATGGTCCAGGGGAATGACCTGGGCAAAATAGCGGTCTCCGGTCACATATTCGGCTGTCTCCACCAGGAAATTCCGGCGGATTTCACCGCCCTGTTTGCTGCCTCCGCTGCCCATCAGCGAAGTATATAAAAAGTCCACATTCTGCGGAAACTCCAGGTTACCGAATTCCGAGGGTACATCATATTTCAGTTTCCGGTAATCAATCTCCTCTTTTATTTCCGGCGGGGGTTCAGGTGCAGTTTCAGGCCCGGTTTCTGATTTTTCCGGCAGTTCAGGTTCTTCTTCTTTGGGGGGGATTGCTTCCGAGATAACAGGTTCGCCGCTGGCTTTTAAAGGCGGGCTTAACAGCAGCATACGCGGCCCCTCCGCCAGTTTTCTGCCGCTGAACTTATAATCATCTGCCACAAAACGGCTTTCAATTGCCTCTTCCAGCCGGGGCATCAATTCCGGGCTGCCGCTGCTCTGCGTCCACCGCACCAATCCATCCTGCACACTTTCCTCATTATCCAGACCCACTTCAATCCGCAGATAGCGGCTGCTGATAAAATAGGCGGTCTGCTGCGGATCGAAAGGCAGCCATCCCAAATCCGGAAAATAGACTTCAATCCAGGAATGGCGGCCCTGCGCCATTTCCAGGCTGTATTCCACATCTTTCAGTGGAATGTCATAGGCTCTTTTCAGGGTAATGCCATTGACAATACGGACCGGAATGCCCGCCGCCCTCAGCAATGCCGCAGAAAGATGAGAAAAATTCTGGCAGTTGCCGCGGCCGCTGTTCAGAGTATAGAGGGCATCAAACTGTTCCGGCACCAGCACATAACGCAGGTGATCCACAACATAATGCAGCACTGCCTGTACTGCAGCAAACTGGCTGGTTTTACCGGCTGTTATTTCAGAAGCTTTTTTTTGAATTGAAGGCTCATTTGCCTGCACTTGTTCCGTGGACTCCAGAAACGGTTGAACCTGACCGGTCATTTCAATGGCGGGGAAAGGGGCGCCGGACTGCAGTTCGGATAACTGAACGCTGTTTTCAGCCTGTAAAGAGATACTGCATTGAATCGGCTGACGCGGCCGGTCCCAGTAAAATTTGCGGACATGATTTCCCCGCAGGTCGATCTCATTTTCTTCCCGCAGGGGTGTGTCCGAAAAATCGAAGCGCAGACCGGTTATTTTTTGAGAATAAGTAGGAGAGGAAAAATCCTGCGGCAGCACAAAACTGATCATCAGGATATCAATTCCCTGAAATGGCTCAATAATTTGCTCGAGCTGATATTCAATCGTGGAGGACTGTTTTCCCGAGACGGCAATTTCACCGGCTTTTATCTGGGCAGCCAGCAAAATGATCAAAAACATGATCATATTTTTCATAATTCCTCCTTAAGAAAAAATCAGGAAATAAGATTAAAGATCAAAATTCAAATTCGGTGAAGAAAACCGGGTTCTTTTTTCTGACTGGATTAATTACCATTCACAACTTTTGGCAATTACAACAGGTATTTAACCAGCAGAAATCCGCCGATCAGCAAAACCGTAAAGGCAATGGCCAGCCAGTTAAAATATTTATCAATAAATCCTTCGATGCGGGCGCCGTATTTCCAGATCAGAAAGGCAACAAGGAAAAAACGGGCCGAGCGCCCCACAACGGAAGCAATGATAAACATCCCGAAATTAATGGCGAAGGCGCCGCCGGTTATGGTAAAGAGTTTATAGGGCAGCGGTGTAAATCCCGCCGTAAAAATAATCCAGAAATTCCAGGTGTCATAAAGAGACTGCACGGTATAAAACCGGTCGATAGTAAAGCCGGGAACAGTTTTGAAAAAGAATTCGGCCAGCCCGGAAAAATTCTGATCCGGCGTCCACCAGGCAAAATAACCGATGGCATATCCTAAAAATGCACCAAATACGGATGCTGCCGAACAGATAAAAGCAAAACGAAAAGCTTTGCTGCGGTTTCCCAGCACCAGTGCGATCAGCAGCGGGTCCGGCGGCACCGGAAAAAAAGAGGCTTCCGCAAAGGAAAGCATGAAAAGGGCCGCCGGGCCGTATCTGGTTTTTGACCAGTGCAGCACCCAGTCATATATATCGCGCACCCATTTCATCCGATGCTCCTCTCAACTGAAAAAAAGATCATTTCCATCCTTCCCTTCCGCGCAGCGGCACAAAAGTGCGCTGGTATTCTTCCAGAATGGTCAGTTCATCCCCCTGCCGGGTAACGGTCAGTAAGGCCTGTTTATCATCCCCGCCGACGGGAATAACCAGACGCCCCCCTTCTTTTAACTGCTGCAACAGACTCTTCGGGACAGAGGGTGCAGCGGCGGTTACAATGATGCGGTCAAAGGGGGCATGGGCGCTCCAGCCCAGGCTGCCGTCTCCGCTGCGCACGGCAATGGAATAATAACCCATCTGCTCGAATAAGTTACGGGCACGGTTTGCCAGATCTTCCAGACGCTCCACCGTAAAAACCTTTGCTCCCATTTCACATAAAACGGCGGCCTGGTAACCGCTTCCGGTCCCGATTTCCAGGACGCTCTCATTATCCGATATTTGCAGCGCCCGCGACATCAGCGCTACTGTTGTGGGATGGGAAATGGTCTGTCCGAATCCGATGGGAAGACTGCTGGCCGTATAAGCCTTATGAGTAAGCGCCCCGTCCACAAACAAATGCCGGGGCACCTTCAGCATGGCATTAATTACTTTTTGATCAACAATCCCTTTATCAATCACTTCCTGTTGAACCATTTGCCGGCGTAAGGCCGCATACTTCATCCGCTGTAGCGCTCCTTGATTAACTTGAACAGCAAAGAAACAAAATTTAGCGTATCACCCACATGATTTATAGCACTTTTTTGCTGATTATAAATGGTCGGGATGGGCACATGCGCAATGGAAAACCCTTTCCAGCCGGCACGCACCAGCAATTCACTTTCCAGATGAAAGCGGTTTTCTTTCAGTTGAAATGCTTCCAGCACCCGCCGGTCAATAAAGCGAAATCCGCATTGACTATCCGCAATGGGCTGACCGGCCATCCGGGACAGAACAAAGCTGGTAATGGTGTTTGAAGCGATCCGGTGCAGGGGCATTAACCGCGGGCTGCGCCGCCGCGCACCTACTACCAGCGCTTTTTCCCCTCGATTCCAAACGGAAATAAAGTCACAAATTTTTTCCGGGGGATGCTGAAGGTCGCAGTCCAGGGTTATGACACCACGAAGGCTGCCGTTCTGCAATAAATGCTGAAAACCGCTTTTCAGGGCAGCCCCCTTTCCCCGGTTTTCAGAATGCCGGAGCAATGCGACTTTTCCAGAAAAACCGGCGGGAATTGTGATGGCCGGATCGGATCCGTCATCCACCACCAGGACATGGCAATTTAAACTCCGGCAGTTTTGGAACACCCGGCGCAGCAGTTCTGCGAATGTAAGCGGGTCCGGATTATAAGCCGGAATCAGGATGCCTATTTCAGATTTATCATTAAAAGGTTCGTTCATAATCTGCCAGTAAACTGTCCCCAAAAAGTAAGGGGAATCTGGATTCCAGATTCCCCTTTTCCGTCGGAGCGACTGGATTTGAACCAGCGACCCCTACCACCCCAAGGTAGTGCGCTATCCAGGCTGCGCCACGCTCCGAGCAGGCCAAGAATTTAATGTCTGGTAAAAATCTTGTCAACTCTTTTTAAATTCCGCAATTTGCGGATCACGATTCATTGAGGAGATTTTCAATATCTTTTAATTCCATCCTGATTTCCGCCAGGATACTTTTCAGAAAAACCGGACTTTCCACATCCTCCTGCGGATTATATTTCTTAATTTTTTCCCGCACTTCATCTTCATCCATTTTATGAACATAAATGAGATCACGAATATAAAACAGCAATTTTACATCCCGCTCCAGATAATAGCGGTTCGCCGCACGGTTGCGGACCGGTTTCAATTGGGGGAACTGCTGTTCCCAGCGTTTTATCACATTGTCGCTGAGGCCGGTCATTTTACAAACATCCCTCAGGGGATACACCAGTTTTCGCCGGGGGGTTTGAATGCGCATTCCAATTCCTTTCATCTAATTTATAAAAGGCTGAACAGTGCTTTCACTAAATATAAACAGCAGAGCGGGAAATTGAAAACTGCTAATTCTGCAGCCGCTGCATCTTAGCTTAAAATAAACCTTTTACATATAAATCAGGATCAAAAGGCTGCAGATCATCCACTTTTTCACCCAGACCGACATATTGAACCGGCAGATTAAGATGGTGGGAAATACCGATAATGGCACCTCCCTTGGCCGTTCCGTCCAGTTTGGTGAGCACGATCCCGTTAACGCCCACTGCATCAATAAACTGGCGGGCCTGACTGATGGCATTCTGGCCGACGGTGGCATCCAGCACCAACAGCACCTGGTGAGGCGCTTCGGGAATGTTTTTTTCCACCACCCGGCGGATCTTGCGCAACTCTTCCATAAGATTGACTTTGGTGTGCAGGCGGCCGGCAGTATCGATAATTACCACATCCACCTGCCGGGAAGCCGCGGCCTGCATGGCATCGAAAACCACCGCAGCCGGATCGGCGCCGGGCTGGTGTTTCACAATGGGGAGGCCGGTTCGTTCCGCCCAGATCTGCAGTTGCTCAATGGCCGCTGCACGGAAGGTATCCGCCGCCACCAGCAGTACGGATTTTCCCTCCGCTTTATACCGCGCAGCGATTTTGGCGATGGAAGTGGTTTTTCCGGTGCCGTTTACACCCACCACCAGAATGACATAAGGCTGCGGCAAAGCGTCTTCCTCTTCCCTTTCTTCCCGCACAAACATACCGGCAATTTCTTCCTTCAGAACCTCATAAAACTGTTCCGAAGTTTCCATCTTCTGGCGTTTGATCCGTCTGTTCATGCGGCGGATGATTTCGTTTGTGGTATCCACTCCCACATCTCCCGAAATCAACAGGTCTTCCACTTCCTCCAGCAATTCATCATCAATTTTCCGGGCCGCGAAAATAACATCCTGAATTTGACCAAACACCTGCTCGCGGGTTTTGGACAGCCCTTCCTTAAATTTATTGAAAAGGTTCATGTTTTCATTCTCCTTCTTTCATCATTCATCTTGCTTCCAATACCTTTAATCTTGTCTATATTCCTGAAAACAGCCTGACCACATCCAGCAGAAAAGCCGGATTGCTTTTAAAGGCAATTTTAAACAGGTTCATCAGACTACGTTTGCCGGGATCCAGCTTCAGGTATTCGCGGGCGATATAATTAAACTGCTCATCATCAAACCTCATCAGGGCCTCTTTTAAACGATAGTAGCGCTGATGGGATTTCCCCACCCGTTTATGCCAGCGGCGGCTGTAGGGAAGCAACGATTTTCTGCTGAAATCCCCCTTGCGGATTGCCTCTGTGGCAACTTCGCCCGCCAGCATTCCGGCGATCATCCCGGATACGATACCGCCGCCGGAAATGGGATTCGCCTGGTGCGCGGCATCTCCGACAATCATGAATCCGTCCGCCACAATATCGCGCAGTGTTTTATCCACGGGCACCCCTCCCACCGTGCAGGACAGCAGGGATGCATTGGGAAAAAAGCGTTCCAGATATTTAGTCAGATAGTCTTCCGGGGTGGTATTGCGGGCAAAATTCCCGGCAATGCCCAGGCCGATGTTGGCTGTCCCGTCCCCTTTGGGAAACACCCAGGCGTAACCCCCCGGGGCAAACTCCCGGGAAAAATAGAAATCGCAGGTATCGGACTCGATATCAAGCCCGGCAAGCGTATATTGAACACAGGTTTCCATATCACCCATTTTTACAGTGGAATCAATTCCTGCCCAGCGGGCCACCCGGGATTCCACGCCGTCTGCGGCAATCACAATTTTGCTGTGAACCTCGCGGATTTCGCCATTCAACTTAAGGCGGACACCATTTACCGCCCCCTGTTCATTTTTCAATACATCCATTGCCTCTGCCAAAGTCAGCAGGGTGGCGCCGGCATTTACCGCCTGCAGTGCCAGATCATAATCGAATAATCGCCGGTGAAGCACATAGCCGGTTTCATCAATATTTACATAAACCGGTGTACCATCCGGCGCCACCAGCCGGAATTTGGTAATTTCCGCCGCAATCCAGCGGCCCGGCGCCGGGTAGCCAAGCAATTCTTCCAGCGCTTGTTTTCCCACACCTTCGGCACAGCGAACAGGCGTTCCCACTTCCCGGTCCTTTTCAAGACATAGCACATTTGCTCCATTTGCAGCCGCTGTTTTTGCAGCCATTGATCCGGCAGGGCCGGCTCCCACTATAATAATGTCATATTCGGGTGCCAGTTGGCTCGTCAGATACATGTATTAATCTCCGCGAAAATTTGGATAATCAAATTGAAAGCGCTTGCGGTAGTAAAACCGCGTCAGCAGAAATACCGCAACCATCAGCAGAAAATAGAGCGGGAATTTAAAGCAGAGGATCAGTGAAAAAAAGAAGATGCTCAACTTAATACTGACCACCGCTGCGGCAACGGTCCTCCGGAACAGCATGCGCAGCATCCAGAATAAAACGGCCGCCGAGACAAGGCTGAGAAGCCAGTCTCTTAAAATAACCGCAGATATAAATGCGATTGCATAAATAAAGAAGCTGAAACCGATTACCCGC
>JBAPTX010000442.1:0-1630 GCA_049282375.1 Calditrichia bacterium | reverse complement strand
AAAACGTAGTCGTCAAAGTGGTCTTAGAGTGTCAACCGGGGGATCCGAAGGCCATCCGCCGTGAAATGCTGGAAATTATGCGAACAAGAAGGGAGAAATTCCCAATTCGTCTGCCGAATTGTGGATCTGTTTTTCTGAGCAACCCGGAAACATACGGAACTATGGGGCCTCCTGGTAAAATTATTGAAGAAGCGGGATTCAAGGGCTTCCGCATAGGCGATGCCCAGGTGTCTCCATTGCATGCCAATTTTATAGTGAACATGGGAAATGCGCGCAGTCAAGACATATTCGCGCTGGTACATTGTATTATTAGCAAAATTTATGAACGCTTTGGAATTTGCCTTACCTGTGAGGCTCGTTATGTCACTGATGACTGTCGTATAGAACCTCTGGATAGAATGATTAAAAGAAAATGAAAACCGAGCTTATGATATATTTATTCCATTAAATTTTTATTTTCTTCGTTTCCACAATGAAATGGTTTCTATGCGATTAGTCGAAACATTTTATGGGAAAAGCCCCGTTTTCTTGCAAAATTTTTTAGTTTCTGCTTATGGTTTAAAGTTGTATTCTGAGAGATATGGCGGAAATTTCAAAAAGTATTACAAAGATTTGATTAAAACACAAAGGATGAAAAAAGATGAATTGGCAAATTACCAATTCAAAAAATTGACGAATTTATTGCGACATGCATATTCTAACTCAGCATACTACAGAAAATTATTTAATCAACTCGGCTTTGACGTTTCCAGTTTTAAAGATATTTCAAGCTTAAAAAAATTGCCAATTCTGGCCAAAGAAACCATTAGAATGAATAAGGCTAGTATAACGGTCAAAAATTTCAAACCGCATCAAATTATTAATTTGAATACAAGTGGTACTACTGGAACTAGCCTTTCTATTCCGGTTGATATTGACTCGAGACGGAAATCTTATGCATTTTCACGAAGGCGTTTCAACTGGGCAGGCCTGTCGGATGAAAAACATGGCGCCGTATTCGGCGGAAGGGCTATAGTGCCATCTATCGGATATAAAAATAATTTCTGGCGCTATAATGCTGTCTTGGATAGTTATCTTTTTTCTTCCTATCACCTTTCGAATGAAAATATCCCCTATTACATTAAAAAGTTAATGCAATTTAAGCCGCGTTACATTGAATCTTACCCTTCTGCAGTTTACACGATTGCAGCATACATGCAACAAAATGGCATCAGCGGCGTATTTCCCAAAGCTATTCTTACTTCTGCCGAAACCTTGCTGGATTATCAAAAAGAAATTATTCAGCAAGTTTTTCAATGCCCAGTTTCCGACCAATATGGATGTACCGAACAAGCGATATTTGTTTCTCAGTGTGAAAAAGGGATTTACCACATTAATCCCGACTATGGTATTGTGGAAATAGTGGACGAAAATGATGAAGAAGTTCCACCCGGAAAAACGGGTCGGGTAATATGTACAAGTTTTGTTAATCAGGCTTTACCATTAATTCGTTATGATATTGGAGATTTTGCTGTTAAGGGGGCTTTCGAATGTAGCTGTGGACGGAGCTTTCCGACCATGGAGAAAATTATAGGGCGAAAAGATGATTTCATTATTACACCGGATGGAAGAAAAATTGGAAGGCTTGACC
>JBAPTX010000441.1:0-2824 GCA_049282375.1 Calditrichia bacterium | reverse complement strand
ACGCTGAACGCACCCGAAATATTGTCGTATGTGGAAGAAAAATAGCGGGTGCTGAAACCGGCAGACCAGTGGTTGTTTAAACTTTTCACCATTGTTAAATTAAACTGTTTGTGGCTTTCCGAACTGGTGAGTTTTTTATCTTCAATTTCATAAGTGTCTTCTTCATAGCTGAGCCGGGTAGAGGCCCTTATTTTCCATTTTTCGGTAATCCGGTCTGCTGATAGCCGGTTGGTAAAAGAATGGCTGGAAGCGGTTGCTTCCCCGTCAAAATAGCCGCTGAAATTAATCCTGAAAAACCAGAGTTTCCATTTATCCCTTGTAATAATGGTGTCACGCACGCCTTTGTAATCAATGGAAAGATTCTGCATAATCCCGGTGTTATATATATAAGGGATCAGGCCGATCTCAATAGTATGGGACAGTTTTCGACGCACATCATCATCAGTGTCATCGTGCAGGGTAATCAGCGACAGAGTATCATTCGAGGAAAAGGCGCCTTTGCCCAGAAAGGTGAGCGTATATTCCCTGCCGCCGCTTCCGGTTGGCTGCCGGGTGATTAAAATATGAATATCGGCATTGGCTCTGTCATAAACATAATTCACGAAGGGAATTTCAGAGCGGATATAATCAAAATCGCAAAACCAGCAATCCAGATAAACCTTGGGCATGGTTTGGGTTTGCATACTGTCTGCCTGACCTACTCCGAAACCGCAATAGCCGGGAATGATCCAAAATAAGAGTAAACTAAAATAAACTTTCCAGTAAATCGTTTTCATTACAGATTATCAATTTCCTTTTGATTCTTGTGAATCTCCATTAGTAATTAACACGCTGCTCCAGGAATACCACTTCTGCGCATCGCCGCCATCCACCGCCAGTTGAACCGCCGGCTGACGGGTAAAAGGATCCAGCAGGGCAAAGCTGATCAGGTAGCGTCCCTCTTGCGCTTCCGCAGGGAAAATAACAGAAGCGTGTTCCCGGAAACGTCCCGGCAGCCACTTTAACACATCCCAGTTTGTCTCCTGCGAGGTCAGCACTATATGTTGCCTGCCGCCCGCTTTCCTGATTTCAATAACCGGCAGATAACCGCGATAAGGCGGAGCAACCCCGATATTATCAATCTCCATTTCAAAATGCAGGGTATCACCGGGGGAAACCCATTTTTCATGACGGATCAGGCGGGGCACGAAACGATAGCCCATTCGCTTCAGGAATTTTTCTGTTGCCGGCCACCATTCCGGCGGAATGGGTGTGGATTTGTTGTTCAGAACCGAGGCATGCAGTTCCAGGCAGGCGCTGTAAATAAATTCAATATCCCGGTCTGCCCGGAACCAGGATTCCATGGTGCCGCAGGTCTCAAATGCAACCGGTGAAGTTTTCCAGGCTTCCCCGACGGAAGGATACATCACCGGCAATTTTAAATAGCGGGTCATCAGGTTCCAGTTGTTCGGCGGGCCATAATCCCCCATACAGTCTGCCCGCCACCCGACACCATGATCCGTGGCATATTCCAAACCCTCTTCCGCATCTTCGCAAATCACCATTGGGGTTTTTTTGAAATTATCCAGATACCAGTCAATGATCATCTTTTTTATTTCAAAGGGATAGGATTCTTTTTCCTCCACAAAACTGAGGTGCCATTCGCCCCAGTGACCGTAGGAGCCGATGTCAATATGGTCAATATCGGGATGTCCGTCATAGCGTTTGGCAAACTCCCTTACCAGCCGGCCCATATATTTGGCATAAAGCGGGTCGGCATGATCCGGCATCCAGCTTGTAGTGGTTTTCCCGGCATTCTGATTGCTTTCAGCAACATATTCAAATCCTTTTGCTCCCAGCGCTTTATACCACCCGGGAACGCCATCCCGGCCGTTTGCGGGCATGATGCGGGTGGCCAGCCGCTGCCCGTGCGCCCGCGCGCCAGCCAGCACCGAATCCACCATTTTCCAGTTATACCGGCCTTCTTCCGGTTCCAGTTCTTCCCAGTACCAGCGGAAATAGGCGACGCTGCTTTCCGGATAGCCGGGCACTTCCCCGTTGAACTGATTGTGCGTGGTAAACCCCATGCCCGGATTCACCAGCACTTCATCCGTTTCCTGCGGTGAAACCAGGACCACATTGGGGGTGCCGTCCCCCTTAATAATATTGACAAACGGATCAACCTGAGCGCTAAGTAGAAAAATAAACGGCAGAATTCCTGCAAGAAGGGTTATTTCTTTTAATCTCATTTTTTCGGGCTCCCGAATACCTGTTTACCGGATTTCCAGTTTTTCACCGGGTTGCAGAATATGATAGTTTTTCTGCAATGATTTACAGAGATAGGTTTTTACTTCATGCGCATAAGCAGTGGTCCAGTAGCGGTTCTGATCCGTTACCCGGAACGTTCGGCGGTGCTGGGGCAGAATATACTCAGGCTCCAGTTCGTTGATCAGGATAAGGGATTGCTGAATGTGCATATTATGTTCTGTGGGGGAGAAAAACAGCACGTCCACATGATTTAAAAAAAGGTGATCTTCCAGCAGCACCGTATCCCCCGGCTGCAGGAAGTCTTTTCCGTCAATGGTGATCAGATAGCCGCAATCCTGCAGGTTGGCTTCGTAAAAAACAGCAAACTTAGGATTGCCGTGTATGGCCCGCAGCGCTTTCACCTTTACCCCTTTTAAGGTGAATGAATCGCGGGGGACAGCGACATGGATCCGTTCATCGGGGATCCCCAGCTCATGGGCGGCTTCCAGGCAGCTTTGCGGCATCACAAAAATACAGTTTGATTTCTCAAGCAGAATGCGGGAGGTGGCCCGCGAAAAATGATCGCCGTGTTCATGGG
>JBAPTX010000440.1:0-6918 GCA_049282375.1 Calditrichia bacterium | reverse complement strand
ATATTGTAGTAACTAAAAAGCTCAGTCCCCGGAAAATTGCCGTTGGGGTTATCATTTGCATACAGTACTAAATTAAAAGTCTGCGGCTTTGTAGACCCGTTATAAAATCCGCCAAGGGCCAATACTTTTGTGATGGTCCACTGATCGGTGCAGATAAAATCATCCGCAGCATAGGAACTGTAGTTGGTTTCAAATCCTCCGGAATAAAAATGGGTTGATACTTTTAATGGACCTGATGGAGTTAATGTCTGATTATATAAAGTATCATAGGGAACTATTTGACCGTAAAGGGCAAAAACCAATGCAAAAATCAGCATTAGGGATTGTGTTATTCTGTTAATATTTATCATAATGCACCCTCCTTTTAAAAGTTGATAATCCGGTTATTAAAAATGGTCAGCCTATCATTAAATTCTTTTTTTATAACTTGCATTTTCGCTCTGCAATATTTTTTACCTTAACATGCATAACAGGAAACCAAATATATCATTAATTCATCGGAATAGTTTTTTACACCTGGCAGCAAATCATCTTCGCCGGGAAATAAAAGGAAAATCTTTTTTCAGGCATTTTCACCCGGATATGAGCTGAGAAAAAGTGAGGTGAAATTTTGCCTTCATCAGAGTTGATTTTTCGGCAGCAGAATGGGGGAAAATATAAATCAGCGAACCGGGAATGACTGTTTAGATTATAATTCAGTCACTTTTCACACTAAAAAACAGTTATCACAAAAATATCACGGGGGTTTCACAATTAAGTAAAAAGATGAAATCGGCAGCGCCTATTTCAACAGGATCATCTTGCGGCGGCTTTCAAACGCTCCTGCTTTCAGTTGGTAGAGGTAAATGCCGCTGCTCAGTAAAATACCGGCATTATTCCGCCCGTTCCATGTAAGGGAATGTTTCCCCGGGGACATCTTTGAACGACTCTGCGAATATACCTTCTGTCCCAGGGAATTGTAAACGGTCAATTTCACTTCGCTGGCGGCAGCAAGCTGAAAGCTGATCAAGGTTTCCGAATTAAAGGGATTGGGGTAGTTCTGATACAGTTGAAATCCGGCGGCGGCGCTGACGGGCGGGTCTCCAATTTCGCTGACAAAGCCAAGCGCAGTCAGCATGCCCGGAATTTCCGGATTGGACATGAACGCATCCCAGCACAGTCCGCTGCGGTAATTTTCAATCATCACAATTATCGGCCCCTGATCTATTGCAATGTAACTGTCCGCAAACCAGTCCGGATTTACTTCCAGATTAAAGGCATCGCGGAAGCCGAATTCACCCCACAGCTCGGTGCCGTATTGATAGTAAAAATGTTCCATCGTGGCAATGGCCTGCTCCGGCACATAGGGCATGGCGCTTAGGGCGGCGGTGGGGGTTATGGTTCCGTTGTCATTCTGAAAGGGAGCGTGTGCCAGATAGCCCCAGGGATCATCACTGGCGGTGAGGCCCCATGTCAGCGAATCATATCCGGCAAAATTTCCGGGGTTATCCATACAGTAGGCACGATTGATCAGGCTGGTGTTGCGGTTGTTTTCAAAATAGTTGCAGTAATAATCCGCTTTTTTCCGGGGATCGAACCCCATAAATGTGTACTGGGTGAAGAAAAGCGGTCCGCCATAATCCGGTCCTACCCATTGTTTGTACCCGTAAAATGTGCCACCGTTTAAATATGGATAGCCCCCGCTGCGGGCCCAGCCCAGGTGGTAACAGACCGGCGGTACCGCATGGGTGGGAGAAGCTACGGCCAGCAGGTAAACAATCATGGCCTCATTAAAACCACGAATGGGTAAATTCATCTGCCAGCCGTAATTGGGTGACCAGTGCCAGTATAGACTGTTGCTGTTGGACCAGCGGCGGTACCAGTCCCATTCCACCTCTTCCCACAACTGGGTGGCACGCAGGCGGATTTCCTGCTCGGTTGCATTGCCGCCGTCAAAATACTGCCGTGCGGTCAGCAGCCCCATTACCAAATAGGAGGTTTCCACAAGATCGCCGCCGTCATCGTAGGTGCTGAAGGGGACAGTGGCACCGGTGCTGCCGTTTATCCAGTGTGCCCAGGCGCCGTGATAACGCACAGCCTGTTCCTGCAGGAAAGTAATGATCTTCAGCACCCGGGCACTGATGGAATCCCGCGGCGCAAATCCCCGTTCGGCGCCCACTGCCAGCGCCATTAAACCGAATCCGCTGCCGCCGCTGGCGCAGACGTCACCCGAACCCAGCCGTTCCCGC
Source organism: Calditrichia bacterium (assembly GCA_049282375.1). GTDB lineage: Bacteria > Calditrichota > Calditrichia > RBG-13-44-9 > RBG-13-44-9 > JBAPTX01. Next base: position 4,690 of record JBAPTX010000440.1, on the reverse strand, counting down.
GCCAGTCCGCTGACCGGGTGTCCGTAATTATAAAAATAGCGGAAGGTGGCCTGCTGCACGGAGGTCAGCAGTTCTTCGGTGGTCATGGAAAAAGAAACTGCCTGTACGGTGTCGGAGGGCAGTGATTCGTTCAGTGCGGCATCAACTGCGGTAATATAGTAGGAGTAGGTTTCATTATTGGCACCGAAGAAATCGCTGTACAGCGGCAGGGGGTGAATCGCCCGATTGATTTTCTGATAGATGCCTGCACTACTTTCGGAGCGGTAAATATTATATCCTGCAGTATTTCCATTGGAAGCCTGCCGCCACTGCAGGTCAATGCGGCTGTCCTGCCCCTGTGCTGTCAGTTCCGCAGGCGGCTGCAGTAGGGCAGTACCGCTGTTGCTGTTCCGGGCAGAACTTAAAGCAGGCAAAGCAATGAAGAGAATGTATATGATCCATATTTTCATACCGGTAAACTCCTGAAAACTGAAGCCAGGCTCTGATTCGGCGCTGAATGCAAGTCTCTAACTGGAAATGCGGAGAAAAATGTCCCCTATCAAATCCGGTAAGGGTTTTATTATTGTAAATAAGCCAATAAGGTTGGATTGCGGGTTGATTTCTTATTCTATTAAGGTGTAAAAAATTAAAATAAGGTTATTGAAAATCTAAGATGTTACTAATCCGGTAGATACAATTTATGTTTAACCTTATGTTTTTGTTTTTAACCTTAATAGCGCATATAGGTGTAAAAAATTAAAATAAAGTTTTGGCAGAACGGGAATAATTTTCTTCCGGCACAGGATTGTTATTATTTAATCTTATGTTTTTGTTTTTAACCTTAATAGAAAAAAAAATGATTCACCCCATATTCTACCTTATTCCCTTATTCTTATCCAATATTTCCTGATGCAGAACGGGAATAATTTTCTTCCGGCACAGGATTGTTATTATTTAACCTTATGTTTTTAACCTTAATAGAAAAAAAAGATGATTCACCTAATATTATTACTCCGGTTTCCGTTTTGCCGCCTGCCATAGCGGCGCCCGCCGCAGGGGGATCTGCATGCCGCCGGTCTGTTCCAGCCAGCCATAAACCCGGTCGCGGAATTCCTTGATGCGCTCGAGCTGCTCTGGCTCCCGGATCAGGTTATTCATTTCGCGGGGGTCGGCTTCCAAATTATATAATTCATCCAGATCCCAGATGCCGTGATACATTACATATTTCCATTCATCGGTGCGGATGCCGTGCATGGTGGGGGTTTGCGGAAAAGGCCGCTCCCAATAGTATTCATAAAAAATTTCATTGCGCCAGGGTATGGTTTTTCCCTGCAGCAGCGGCAGAAAGGAACGGCCATCCATATTTTCCGGCGGCTGCAGACCCGCGGTGGTAAGCAGGGTCGGCGCAATATCAATATTCTGGATCATTTGCGGAATTTGAGTGCCGGGGGGAATCAGGCCGGGTGCCCAGGCAAGCAGCGGCACCCGGATGGATTCCTCGTACATCTGCCGCTTGTCAATCAGCCCATGTTCACCCAGGCAGAATCCGTTATCGCCCATATACAGCAGCAGGGTGGAATCCGCCAGATCCAGCGTTTCGAGGGTATCCCGCACGCGGGCAATCCCCTCGTCCAGCGCCAGCAGGGTTTCGCAGTAGCGGCGGTAAAACGTATCAAAGTCAATTTCGCCGTGATACATGTAATCCACGCCATGCCAACTGTTGCGCTGCTCCTTTACCCAGTCCGGCTTCAGGTAATAATTTGCGGCGGTATCGGCCATGCTGGGCGGATACTCCGGCGTTTTATTCTCATAAAGCCCTAAATGTCGTTTTGCCGGTTCAAACATGGCATGTACCGCTTTATGGGAAAGGTAGAGCAGGAAAGGCTGATCTCCCTGCTGCTTCAGCCAGTCCGCCGCGTAATCGGTGAGAATGTCGGTGATATACCCTTTCCGCTCCACTTCTTCTCCGTTCACATTGAACACCGGATTATAATAAACTCCCTGCCCGGGGAAGCTGACCCAGTGGTCAAACCCGGGCTGCTTTTCATCGGTGTGATGCCCCATGTGCCATTTGCCGATAAAGGCGGTTTTATATCCATGCTGCTGTAAATACTGGGGGAAGTAAACAACTCCTTCGGGCGCCGGGCTGTCATTGTCCACCACACCATGGTGATGGGAATACATTCCGGTCAGAATTGAAGCACGGCTGGGGGAACACAGTGAAGTGGTGACAAAGCTGTTCTGCAGATGGGCGCCTTCCCGTGCCAGGCGGTCCAGTCCTGGCGTCTGAAGAAATGAGGGTTTACCCATGAAGCTCATAAAATCGTAGCGGTGATCATCACTGAGAATGAAGACCAGATTGCGCGGCTTTGTATTCGGCATTTTCCGGAGCGAATCTGACCCCGTTTTTTGAGAGGGAATGCTTTGGCCCAGCAGCGGCAGGGCGCCGGCCGCGGCCATGGTGCCGAGAAACTTGCGGCGGGAACAGGTTTTGATTTTCATATGGTTTTCCAAATTTTATTTGATACGGATCCGGTTTAGTGAACTGGATTGTCTTCCCCATCCCTTAATGGTGGGGCCGAAGCCCCTTCAGTTTTTTCCGGCACCCGGTATTCAAAACGGCTCTGCATCGTTTCCTGCGAATTCCCGCCCACGAAAACAGTAAAAAAGCCGGGTTCAACCACTTTCTCCATATTCAGGTTTAAAAATGAAAGATCATTTGCTGTTATGGCGAAACTCACCCGGCGGGATTCCTTCGGCTGCAGCCGAATCCGGTGAAACCCGCGCAGCTCTTTCACAGGGCGGGTAATGCTTGCCACTTCATCATGAATATAAAGCTGGACTACTTCATTCCCGGAACGGGAACCGGTATTGGTGACTTCCACGTAAACCCGAAGGGTGTCCTCCGGATGCATGATATTTTGCTGTAACCGCAAACTTTGAAAAGAAAAATTGCTGTAGCTTAGTCCATAGCCAAACGGATACAGCGGGGTGGAAGGCAAAGTAAGATATTTTGAAGTATATTTCTCGTCCGTGGCCGGACGCCCTGTATTTTTATGATTGTAGTAGATGGGAATCTGTCCGGCGGTGCGGGGAAAAGTAACGGCCAGTTTTCCGGCGGGATTGTAGTTTCCGAAAAGCACATCTGCCACGGCAGGTCCCATCTGCACACCCAGATACCAGCATTCCAGAATGGCTGGAATGTTTTCGGAAATCCAGGGAATACTCAGGGGGCGGCCGTTGGTCAGCAGCACCACAACCGGCGTTCCGGTGGCCTGAATAGCCTGCGCCAGTTCGGTCTGGCGGCCCGGCAGTTTGATGGAGGCGCGGCTGGCGGCCTCCCCGGTCATATCATAGGTTTCCCCCAGCACCAGGATGACCATGTCCGAAAGCTGAGCCAGTTCCACCGCTTCACCAGTGCCGGTGGTATCCTCCCAGTCCTGAGTTGAATAGCCGTCTGCATACTGCACCTGTATGCGGGGGCCGGCCTCTTTCTGAATGGCTTCCCAAATGGAAACGGCGTCTTCGGGCCTGCCGGAAGCAGCCCAGGAGCCCAATTGGGAGCGCTTATCTCTGGCAAGACTGCCGATAACCGCCAGTCGCTTCAGAGTGCGGGGCAGCGGCAGGGTCTGATCCTCATTTTTCAGCAGCACAATGGATTTGCGGGCCATCTCACGGGCTTCCCGGAGGTGTTCGGGTGCCAGCAGAAAACTTTTTTCACGGCTGCTGCTCAAATACCGGTAAGGATCTTCGAAAAGCCCGAGCTCCCATTTTGCCCGCAGTACCCGTTTAACGGCCGTATCAACGGTTGCTGTTGATAAGCTGCCGCTCTGCAACTTTTGCATTAAATCGGTCTGGTAAATACCACTGACCATATCCACATCCACTCCGGCCAGCAGTGCCAGACGCCCGGCTTCCTCCCGGGTGCCGGCAACCCCGTGCTGCAGCAGTTCCTGAACACCGGTGTAATCGCTGATTACCAGCCCTTCAAATCCCCATTCGCTCCGCAGCACTTCATTAATCAGAAAACTGTTGGCGTGCATGGGCACACCGCCGATTTCATTAAATGCGGCCATTACCGTTCTCACCCCGGCATTCACTGCTGCATGGAAAGGGGGCAGGTAAACTTCCCGCAGGGTGCGAAGCGAAATATCAACCGTATTGTAATCCCGTCCTCCTTCGGCGCCCCCATAAGCCACAAAATGTTTGGCGCAGGCCAAAATTGTATAAGGGTCGGACAGGTCCTGCTGCTGAAAACCCCGCACCCGGGCGGCGGCCATCAGCGAACTAATAAACGGGTCTTCGCCGGAACCTTCCACAATGCGACCCCAGCGGGGATCGCGGGCAATATCCACCATCGGCGCAAACGTCCAGTGGATGCCGGCGGCGGCGGCTTCTTTAGCGGCAATGCGGGCGGTGCTGCGGACCGCGGCTGTGTCCCAACTGCAGGCCTCCGCCAGCGGCACCGGGAATATAGTGCGGTAACCGTGGATCACATCTTCGGCAAACAGCAGGGGAATACCCAGCCGGGATTTTCCCACCGCAATTTTTTGAAGTTCCTGCAGATGGTCCACCCCTGAAATTCCCAGGAAGGAACCTACCGTCCCCTCGCTGATAAACCGGCGGTACTGCGCCCGGCGCTCTCCCTCCCCGCTCGCCCCTGCCCAGCGGAACTGCGCCAGTTGCCCCAGTTTTTCTGCCGGAGTCATTT
>JBAPTX010000439.1:0-6547 GCA_049282375.1 Calditrichia bacterium | reverse complement strand
GAAAAAACGTGAAGAACGGCTTCATCACCAATTGGGGGAAAGCCGCAAAAAGGCGGATCAAAAGGGAATAAGTGTGAAAACAGAACTGGGCAGAGGGGTTTCCGCAAGCGATGTTATTCTGGATCATTTGAATGGCAATTCTTTTGATCTGGTGATAATGGGAACTCACGGCCGCTCCGGGTTAAAACATTTCCTGCAGGGAAGTGTGGCGGAAAAAGTAGTGCGGTTCTCTCCGGTACCGGTGCTGACGGTCCATCGTTCCCTCACCAGTACGCAGATACAGAAAATTCTGGTTCCGATAGATTTCTCCGCCTATTCTAAAAGTGCAACAGATTATGCAATCGAGTTTGCCCGCAAAACCGGAGCAACCCTGTCCTTTATGCATACAATTGAACATGATATACATCCTTCCTTTTACGCATCCGGCATTGATTCAATATTTCAGATTGATACGGAATTACGGGATCGGGTCATTGAAAATATGAGAAATTTCTTGTCGGATCAATTACCTGCAGAAATGACTGCTCAATATCATGTAAGTGAAGGGAAAGCTCATAAGGAAATCGTTGAATTTTCAAAAGAAAATCAGGTCGATCTTATTGTAATCGCCACACACGGACTCACCGGCTTGGACTATATTTTACTGGGAAGCACAACAGAAAAAGTGGTCCGCTGGGCAAATTGCCCGGTGCTGACAGTCCGCCGGAAAGACTAACCGGAATAGGATTCCCATTTGGTGCGCAGGCGGGCAATTTCCTTCTGATCGGAAGCCCGGTACAACTGATGGTGCCATAATCCCTCTTCCAACGGCAGGCAAGCCGATTCAACCGTTTCACCCATGAAAATTTCTGCGCGGTAGGATACTTCCAGCTCCTTTATTTTATGGGAAATCAGAAAATCCTGCGGTAGTGATTCCATTGCCCATTCCAAATAACTCACATTATTTACATGATGGTTAATATCCAAATCGTGCAGTCGAACCCGGAAATTCAGTTTTTCGCCGGGAATAGTATGCTCAGGCAGGGCTGAAAAATCATCGGCAAGCGCCCTTTCCGGATCACGGGGAAAACTGGCAAATTCCTTATCAAATTGCACCGGTCTTCGTTTATTAAGATCTACCACCATCCAGGAAGTTGTGCCGGCGGCAATCAACTGGTTTTGCTGATTAAAGAATTGATAGTCTCGTAAGGCATATCGGGTCATCAAACCGGATGGCCAGGTTTTCAGCCGCAATTTTTCGCCCATACCGGCTCTGTTGTAAAGCACTATGTGGTTTCGGGAAAGAACCCATGTTCGGTTCCGGCGGAAGAGGTCCTGTACCGAAACCCCTAAAATTGCAGCATGTTCACCGGCTGCCGATTGAAAATAGTTTATTAAACCGGTTAATTTCAAATCCCCGCGGAAATCAACTTCATGGGGATAAACCTCAAATTCTTTTTCAAAATGAACCATCATTTTTATTCCGCTATTTCGAGCTTTTGAATTAAATTATTTGAACACCTGCTAATTTATTGAATTCAAAGTTACAGTGCGATTCCGAAATAATTTAATCCTCCTTTTTTCATACTTATCGCGCATTCATCTGAATTAACTGCGCTGATTTTTTCATCTGTACCAGGATACCTTCTACAGTTTAAAATGAAAGCGAACTAATTATTTAATACTTCGTTGAGATAAAGTAATGAAAACTAAATAAAAAAATAATAATAAACGCGAATATGTAGTGATGAACAGTCAATGATTATGTTGCCGAAGGGAAGATGAGTGAAATTAAAAGTCGAATTCAGAAAAATACATGACCATTTATATATTGGAAGCTGCCCTGACTTACTGGGCTGCCATGTTCAGGCAAATAGCCGCGAAAATGTGGAGAAAAGGCTGAATGAAGCTGCCAAACTGATTATTCTCAGCTTCAAAAATCACCATGAGAAAGTGCCGCTGCGATGAATAATTCCAGCGCAGCCCAAACTATGATTTATGTTGATCGCCAAAAACTTATCCGGTTTTTAGTTGAAAAAGGGTTTCAGCATGATGTTGAGGGTATATCTATATCTGTTTACCGGAATACCCGCTTTCCTTTTCAGCGGATTCCGGTACCCACAGAAAATCTAATTGCGGTGCCGTTGCTAAAGTTATTTGAGGATGATCTGGAAGTTTTTCTGGAAGAATTGTGGAGTAGTTAGCCTTATCACGGATCAGCAGACAATTCTGCTCTGTTATTCTTTTTCTAAAATCTCATTAATCCGGCTGATAATTTCTTTGACCTGAAAAGGTTTGCGCATGAATCCCACAGCGCCCTTTGCCAGCAAATCATCTAAATCTTCTTTCTGTGAATAACCGCTGATGATAAATACTTTCTGTTTGGGATTTAAAGTATGAATATGTTTAAAGGCAGCACGGCCATCCATTACTGGCATCAACATATCCAGAATCACCAGATCGATTTCATCTTTGTACTTGCGGTACAATTCAACACCTTCCCGGCCGTTTCCTGCGGTATAAACCTTTAATCCGGACATTTCCATAATTTCACGCATCATAGTACGGATGTTATACTCATCATCCACAACAAGAACGGTGGGCTGCCGTTTTACGGTATTTGAAATGTTTTTCTGCCTTTCCATTTTTAAAGGCTGCTCAGTCTGCTCCTTGTCCATGGGCAAAAAGACATCAACAGTGGTGAATTGCTCCGGTTTGCTGTCCATAAAAATATGACCTTTTAAATCCTTAACAATGTTGTATGCAATAAACAAACCCAGCCCCACGCCCTCATTTTTAATGCGGGTGGAATAAAAAGGTTTAAATACCTGGGGAAGGCTTTGCGGTGCTATCCCGCTGCCGCTGTCATAAATACTAATTAGTATATATCTGTTTTCAGGAAGATAAAAAGGTTTATCAGGGTAGAGGCCGCTCTCCTTTTGCCATACCATTTTGGTGGATATAACAATTCGGCCGTCGGGTTGATCTTCCAGTGCATTAATTGCATTCTCAACCAGAATTTTCAATAACTGCTTCAGCCGCAGGGGGAAATAAGAGATTTGCTTTATTCCCGGATCCAGTTCATAACTCACTTCAATATGCTTTGGAATGTTATTACTGACTTCCCGGATATAATCTTTTATCAGCGTGTTCAGATTCCCTTTTCCGGAGGTTTCAAATTCCTCCAGATCATAATTCAGAAATTTCTGTACAAGGTTTTCGGACCGGTGCGCCGCCTTTTCCATGTTTTCCAAATACCGCTGATGCGGATGATTATCGGCAAGATTGGACCTCAGGTAACTTAGATTGGGCAGCAACAGCGTAAGCAGATTACTCAGCTCACCAACCAGTGTTCTGGAGAACTGATCCATTTCATTCAGCAGTTCATTTCGATGATCGGTCACCTCTTTGTAGTAATTGTCTGTAATATCAATTGCCAGAATCTGGGTAATCTGATATTGATCCTTCAGGGACATTTTCATTAAGTAAAACTGAAGCATACTCAGTCTGCCATACTGTAGTTCGACGGGTGCACGGAAACTTTGCACTCCCGCCTGCGTACTCCGATCGATAGCTTTTTGAAATTCCAACTGATACTTTGCAGGAAGCAACTGCAGAAAATTAAACCCGGTAATATGATCTTCTTCAAGGGAAAAATACTTCAAAACCGCTGCATTATGATAAAGCACCCGGTTCTGAGAATCCAGACTGAACATTAACAAAGACCCCTGATCGAAAATTTCCGAGAACTTAATCTCTTCCAAAACTTTCCGGAGGCGAAACTGTTGATACAGCCGTTTCCGCAGCCTTTCAAAATAATAATGCTGATAGACCAGTAAAGCCAGCTGCCCCAGGATCAGATTTATAAAAGACAGGTCTTTTAGCTGAAAAACATCATTATGGCGCACCAGTAATCCCAGCCCCAGCAATTTACCGCGGACTCTGACAGGAAATACGATAGCCGAACGGGCTTTAAGTCCCTTCCAGTTTTTTAACTCGCCGGAAAGCTGTTTTATATCCCGCACCAGAAATGCCAGATCACGTTTGTTACATAAAGAAAGCAGGAGCTCCAACTCCCCGGATTCTATAAATTCCTGATATCGTTTTTCATTATTTTTAGAATCACTGACCAGCGTAAAATGTTCATCATTTTCTTTCAATTTCAATGCAATAAAACCATGCTCAAAGTTGATGCTGCGGGAAATGAAGTCAAACAAACTGTGAATCATTTTGCCGGAACGTCCGCCATTTGCCACTTCTCTTTGAAACTCCACCAGTTCCGAGAGGAGATCGATCTGCTGGACAAATGAGCGGAAATTGTTTTCGAGCATATTCAACGTGGTGCGCACGTATTCTTCCAGCATTTCCAGTTCTTTGGAAATGTTTTTCAGTTCTGCGAATACTTCCGAGCTTTTTTCCATTTTCTTCAGGGAAAAAAGTATCTTTTCAAAGTTGCCGATAAAACCTGATTCCAAGTTATGCAATCCTATTTTTCGAAAATTTTTATATATTCACGCTGCTCATTGTATTCTGATTTAATGGTATTAATCAACTGCAGGATTTCTGTATCTGTAAAATTAAAATATTTCTGAAACAAGGGATCAAAATGAATTAAATCAACAAGTTGATTCTCATTATGCTCTACTAAATGGGTTAATAAATTCCCCAGATAAAGCAGCCTTACCCATACCGCTTCCTGGCTCGGCTGTCGATACAATGCAGGCGCATGGTGAAACTGCACCATGCTTTCGATACTGGAAGGCAGCCGCCATTTATTTAAAAGCTGCGCTCCTATTTGAGAATGGCTGACGCCGAAGTAGCGGGACTCCAGGTCCTCCAGCCGGCGGTCATCCTCCCTGCTTTTTTCCAGAACCAGCAGGTATTCTTCATTAAAAACCTGCAGATAGATAATTTTGCCGATATCATGCAGAAGGCCGCCAATATAAAGCAGATCCTTCTGTTTCGGGCTGTAACTATCAGCCAGTACCTTCATTGTGAAACCGGTTAAGAGGGCATGGCGCCACAGCTCAGCAATAATTGCTTTCGGTATTTTTCTAAATTGTTTATATAAAGTAAAGATTGAAAATGAAATGGATATATCCCGCAGCAGGTTGGTTCCTAAAATTACAACCGCCCGGTCCAGCGAGTGAATTTCCCGCGGATAATTAAAGTAACTTGAATTGGCCACACGCAGTATCTGGCTGGTAAGACTCTGATCCAGAGAGATGATCTTGACCAGCTGCTGTATGGAAATTTCCTTATCCGAGCACAGGTGTACAACCTGAATTGCCGCTGAAGGAAATACCGGCAGTTTATCAATCTGCGAAATAATGTGTTCTGCAGTTTTTAACATGAACCCTCTTGGAGCGGCTGTGCAATTATCAGCTCTCTAACCATATATATCGAAAGAAAAAAAAATTACTTTACCCATCATCTAAATATTGAACTTTCAATTAATTAACAGGTGAAATGCACAAATAAAAATCGCCGATTTTTCACAGATCAGTGCAATAAAAAGAAAAACCCTGTGGAAATTGTAACTTCAGAGCAGGCACATTCTGCTGATATTATTAGAATCCTGAGCCGTATATGAAAAAGATATCGGCTACAAATTATATTTCCGGGCTTTATTGCGTAAAGTCCTGAGGGAGAAATCCAACTGCCGGGCAGCTTTCGTTTTATTTCCGTCACAACTTTCCAGTGCCTGCCGGATTATTTCCCGTTCACACAGGTCTAGTTTTTCACGATACGTGAGCCCTTCTTCATTATCCCAGCGGGTATACGGCATTTGGGATTTTTTACCGTGAGACTGCAGGTATCCGGGCAGATCCGCAACCTGGAGCAATTCCGATTCCGCCATTACCACAGCATTTTCGATAGCATTTTCCAGTTCCCGTACATTTCCCGGCCAGGTATAATTCATCAGTGCTTCCCGCGCCTCCGGAGAAATTTCTTTTAACTGCCGGTTGTTTTTTCTGGCATATTTTTTTAGAAAATGATCAACCAGCGGACCGATATCTTCCGGCCGTTCCCGCAAAGGTGCAATAAAAATGGGTATCACATTTAAACGGTAATAAAGATCCTCCCGGAAGCGGCCTTCCTGCATGGCCTTTTCAAGATTGGTATTCGTTGCCGCAATCAGGCGAACATCCACTTCAATATTTTCTACCGCACCGACGCGGGTAAAGGTGCGTTCCTGTAAAACCCGCAGGAGTTTGGCCTGCACGCCGGGCGGCAGTTCGCCGATTTCATCCAGGAAAATAGTGCCGTTATGGGCTGCTTCAAACTTGCCCTGTTTGCTTTTATACGCCCCGGTAAAAGCACCTTTTTCGTGCCCGAAAAGCTCACTTTCCAGCAATGTTTCCGGAATGGAGGCGCAATTTATTTCAATCAGCGGTGCATCCTTGCGGGCGCTTTGGAAATGCACGGCACGGGCGATTAATTCCTTTCCGGTGCCGCTTTCCCCTCTCACCAGAACTGTTGCATCCGTCGCGGCCACTTTTATAATTTTGCGGAAAATCTCCTGCATTTTGCCGCTGACGCCAATGATGTTCTCGAAGCTGTAGGT
>JBAPTX010000438.1:0-10630 GCA_049282375.1 Calditrichia bacterium | reverse complement strand
CCAGCAGCGCGGTCAGCGAAGCATAAAAATCATTCCCGCTGAATGACACCGGATAAATCTCTGCTGATTGCCCCGCCAATTGTGATAATGCAGCAGTGGTGTAAAAGATACCGCCGATACTCTCAATTACGCTGCCATCGTACGGGATAATTAAATCTTTATTAATTGTGCCGATAACCGCGATTTTCATTTGGGCAGTTTGCATTGGTTTTTTTTAAATTCAAAAAGCCGACCGGCAACCTGTTCCCGGCTGCGGGCAATAATTTGTGCGGAAAATATAGCGGCGTTGCGCACCCCTGCTTTACCGATGGCCATGGTCGCCACCGGAACACCGGCAGGCATTTGCACGATCGCATATAAAGCATCCTGCCCCTGTAAAGGCCCGGCAGCCAGCGGTACCCCGATGACCGGCAAAGTGGTATAAGCGGCCACCACGCCCGGCAAATGGGCTGCCATCCCGGCACAGGCAATCAAAACATCAAATCCGTTTTCCTGCGCACCGGCGGCAAATTCCTGCACACGGGCGGGAGTGCGGTGGGCAGACATCACCTGCATGTCATACTCGATGCCGAAATAATCCAGATAGGGCACTGCTTCTTTTACCACTTCCCTGTCCGATTCACTTCCCATAATCAAACCGACTTTTGCCATTTATCTGCTCCTTTGTCTAATCTTCTTTTTTCAGCGGCTTATCCAGCGGCTTAAAGGTATTCACAATTACCTGTAACTGGTCCATGTATGGTTTTTTGCGCTGGCCTACCGCCTGCACATAATAATCAATCATATAAATACGGCCGTTCTTTCTGTCCACAAAAGAAATATTGCGGAAAGGGCCGCCCACCATCAGGCTGTCGTTCCGCCAGGTGCCTTCCAGCCGGATTGCCGGATGATTCTTGAATTCGGTTGAAAAGGCCTGGGTCTCATCCTCCACAATAACATCTCCGCTGAACAGTTTTTCAGCCTGTTGATTCCGCTTTTGAACAGCCCAGCGGGGTGATAATTCAAAATCCTGAGATAAGGGCATCCAGCTAATCAGGAGAGAGCGGTCCGGCGGCAGCCGGCGCAGCCAGACATAATTCTCTTTTTTGCTGTCATCCGCGATAAAATAATCATGCTGTACCCGTATTTTAAACGGGAAATTGTGGGCGATGTAGTCTTCCAGATCTTCCTGCTCCATCCGCTTAAACATCTGTTTTTCCAGCCGCTGGTAATAGTAATCCTGAAACCGGTTAAAAATCAGATCGCCTAAATCAATGATCTTCTGAATCATGGCATCTTTATCGGGCGCTACTAAAAACATGACATACTGGTTCTGTGCCCAGGGCTCTTCTTTCGGGATGAAAAAATACTTTCCGCTTCTCACCCCCTGAATCGCCTCTTCGTCCAAAAGGTCTTTGATATCCCGGGATACCGGTTGTTGTGAATTCAGGCGGCCCAGAAAAAAGATATTTTTGTAGTTTTTATAATGATCAAACCTGCGGAAGGGCACCCATTCTAAAAGATATTTTCTTTCCATTAAGGGCGTGCGGACATATTGTCCGAAAACTTCATTGAGCGGATCTTCGTAATCCTGCCAGTCCAGCGAATCGGCAAATACAATAATGCGGTCATCTTCGCCAAAGGAATCCTGCCGTGTGGTGCAGGAATTTGCAATCAGAAGAGTCAGGATCAGAAAAAGAACCGCCTGCACCCAAAGGTTTGACTTTTTCATAATTTTTCTTCTCCTAAAATTGGTGTTTTTACCCCCCGCTGACGGTAGATCAGTAAAAAAGCGCCGCCAATCATACTCATTAGTATGGGCACACTGATCACCATAAAAGAGAGGGAAATGATTTTGGCGCGGGCGACCCCCTGCCCCAGCAGCAGCAACTGATAGCCCCAGTCGCGCACACCAAGCCCGTTTATGGAGGGAAGTAAACTGATAATAAAAGTTACCGGAACCACAAGGAAAAAATAACCGAAGGATACTTCTCTGATGTTAAGGCCAAGCGCCAGTACATAGTTCATGACAATCAGCATAAACTGCGACCCCAGAGAGCAGACCCAGGCACCCAGCAGAACCCTTTTTTTATCGCGGTAATAGTGGAGGGAATCAAAAACTTTGGATATCCGGTTACCCAGATCAAAAAATGTCAGCATTCCCAGTAATGAAGTCAGGCGCTGATAAAGGCGCCGGCTCAGTAAAACTGCCATTCCGCCGGCAAGAATCAGCGCCAGCACCGCCAGCAGATAGATAATATTCTGATTATCTGCATGGCCGATCAGCCAGAACAGGGAAACACCCGCAAGAGAAAGCGTTGCCAGCAGCCCGATAACCCTTTCCAGAAAAACCGTTCCCAGGCTGACCGCCCGCGTCCCGGTTTGCTGGGAGAGATAAACCGCCCGGCTTACATCTCCCCCGATGCTGGTGGGAAGAAAATTATTGAAGAAGAATCCAATCATATAATAGATAAACAATTTCCCGAAGGTTACCGGGAGGGCATGGGCGCGGACCAACAAATACCAGCGCAGTGAAAGGATTGCCACTGTGACCATAAAAGCCGCCATCGCAATGAGGGCGGCCGCCGGACTCATGTTACTGAGAGTGGTAATAATTTTATCAAAGTCTGCCAGGTAAATCAGGTAAATCAACAAACCGGCGCTGATTACCACCCGAACTATATTTAATATGGCTCTTTTCATCAAAAAGTAAAGGTCACCCCCTTTTTCAGGAAGACTCTTTTTCCTTTAACTTCTGCCGGTACTCCTCCAGTCTTTTTTTAGAACTGTTATCATTCGGGTTCTTGGCCACCCATTCTTCCAGAATATTAATAGCCTGCTGAAATTTCTGCTGTTTTCCATAGATATCCACCAGGTATCCTTTGGCACGGTAATTTTCCGGATTGGCTGCAATTACTGCTTCAAAAGCAACCTGCGCATTTTCGCGGTCGTTCATACTTGCCAGTAAACGTCCCATTTCCTCCAGGTCCTGTTCACTGTAGTTGGTGGTATCCAATTCTTCAACCGGGCGCAGATCGGCATGAATTTCATAGGCCCCGATCCAGTTTTTCAACATTTGATTGGTATAGGGAATTACTTCCGGCGGGATTTTTTCGCGCATTATTTTCATCAGCTCGCCAATTTTTTCATCCTCACCGGTATTGGCGTAATAGTTTGCCAACTGAACAAATGCTGACCGGTAATTTTGTAAAAGGGAGATAATATTATCATTGAAAAACACATCGGGATTATCCAGATTCCGGTAGCGGTATTTATTTACCAGATTGTCATACAGCAGGTCCGGTTGGATTGACCAGTTGGTCAGTCCGGTTACCTTAAACACCAGACCATCCATCCGTAAATAGCGCTGCAGGCCGTCCAGCATATTATCGCGGGAAGTGGTTACCGCGAAATAAATCGGCTTGCGGAATTTATTTGCATACAGAGTATTCAGAATCATTAAATCCTGCACACGCAAATAGCGCCCGATTAGTTTGGGACTTAAATCAAACTTGATTTGTTCCTTACGGCTGGCATTCCCCAGTTTATAACCGCTCTGAAACTCGCTCCATTCCTTCTCAACAAACTGTTCCGGCATATTAATTTCAATGGTTTCAGTTTTAGGCCAGGGAATGGGCTGCAGTCTTTCGATTTCATCATCTTTAAAGGAAATGGGGACTTTGGGCTCTTTTGCTTTCAACTGGGCAACATACCAGTTTGTATTCAGCAGGCTCAAGTTTGCCACCCGCACATCCGTACGCACATTTTCCACTTCCTGCAGATACCAGAGCGGAAACGTATCATTGTCCCCATTGGTGTACAGAATACCATTGGGTTCGCAGGATACCAGCATATTATAGGAATAATCCCAGGCCACATAATTGCCGCTGCGGTCGTGCTCGGCGTAATTTTTTACCATCACCTGCAGCGGGGCGGCAATAAAAAGCAGCCCTGCAACGGCCATCGTTACCAGGCGCCCTGTGGAAGGATCTTCAATTTTTTCCCGCAGCATTTGCAGAATTCCTGCAGAGCCAATACCGATCCAGATTGCAAAAGCAAAGAAGGATCCAACATAACTGTAATCCCTCTCCCGCGGCTGGGGATCGGGCTGATTCAAATAAAGAATAATGGCAAGCCCGGTCATGAAAAATAAAGTGAAGACAGCAAGCGCCCGCTTCCAGTCTTTGTTAAAATGGTAAATGGCCCCGAACAGCCCCAGCAAAAAAGGGATCATTAAAAACTTGAAAAAACTGATTTCCTCACTGGTGTCCGATTTGCCCAAAAAATTCCATAAAAAGTAACGGTTGTACATCCGGTTAATCTGGTATTCCCAAAAAAACTGATTTGAATTCTGATAACGATCTTTATTGGGCGATTCCCGCCAGACTTTGTCCCGGTCCAGAGTATGCTCCCCGTACTGTTCCCGTTCCATGTAGCTGATAAACTTCTCCACTGTCTCGGGATTGTTCTCATCAATATTGGGATCCAGGCCGGAACGAATGTAAATCATAAAATAGGTTGAATATCCCAGGGTAATCAGCAACAGGGAGGTAACCAGCAGGGACAGCACATGGCGGCGGCTGCGTACGCCATGGACCATCAGAACAATGAAGCCGAGGATCAGGATGAACAACCCTGTAAAACCAACCCAGTCCGCTATTTTGGGGATGCCCTGCACCATCCCGGGATAAATCATGGCTGTCAGGATAACTCCGATAATCACCATTAAAGCAAATGTCTGTGTTGTAAGAGGATATTTTTTGTAATAAATGATCAGGAAAACCATTGGCAGGGCAAGCACATTCAGCAGGTGGACCCCTGTTGCCAGCCCTACTAAATACATGATGATCAGCAGGTATTTTTCATTTCCGATTTGCTCGCTGCGTTCACTCCAGTACATCACAAGCCAGACCACAAGGGAGGTAAACAGCATACTGGGGGCATACACTTCCGCTTCCACTGCATTGAACCAGAAACTGGTGGTAAAGGCAAAGGTCAGAGCGCCAATCATGCCGCCAATATAGGGAATAAGTCTATCCGCTGTGCTGATGCTGCTTACTGGAGGTACGGCCGATTTGGCTTTTACCACGGGCAGCCTGTTTTTAGCTTCCTGTACAAGCTGCCGGATAAAAATAACAATTGTCAGATAAAGAAACATAATAGTGAAAGCGCTGGAAAGAGTTGAAATCAGATTGACCCGCTTGGCAATATCGGGGAAAATGGGAAGCAGGGTAAAAATGCGGCCTACCAGCAGGTAAAGCGGTGCCCCCGGCGGATGGGGAATGGCCAGTTTATATGAACAGGCGATAAATTCGCCGCAATCCCAGTAGGAAACAGTGGGAGCGACCGTTAAATAGTAAATCACAAAACTGAACAGAAAAGTAAAGGCAGCAAAAATGCGGTTAATCTGCTTGTTTTCCATTATAAAGCATACTCCTTAATTTCTTGCGTTTTCTGATCCTTTTGCCCCAGGCGGGCTGCATATTTTAATTCTGAAAACTTCTTCCGGCCACGAATAAAATATTCCCAGACAATGCTGCCCTGGTAGATCAGCCGGAATATTCTATTATCATCCACTTTTCTGACCGATTGATTTCTTTGCCGGTGTTCAACTATCATTCTAAAATTCTTGAAGACCCATCCGTAAGCCTGCAAAATGGCCCATGAGCTTCGTGATTTTCCGCGCACCAATTCGCCTGCCATAGCAGCGGCATCCATAAACAGGCGGGCGCTTAAAACCCTGCACAAATTAAAGAATGAGAGATTTTTTACCAACAGGAAAATGTTGTTCCGATAATTCCAGTAAACCTTTCGCGGATTTTCCGCCGACAGCGTGCCGCCGCCTTTATGCCAGACACTGGCCCCCGGGATATATCGTATCTGCAGGCCCTGAAGATGCATTCGCCAGCAAAGATCAATTTCCTCCATGTGCATTACAAAGGCGTCATCCAGTAAACCGATCTGATCCAGCACCCTCTTGCGAATAAAAAAACAGGCGCCGCTGGCCCAGAAAATGTTTACTTCTTCATTATACTGTCCGTGGTCCTTTTCCAGTGAAAAAAAGAGGCGGCCGCGCATAAAGGGGTAGCCGTAACGGTCGATATATCCCCCGGCGGCGCCGGCATATTCAAAGCGGTCAGGCTCTGACAAATCCAGTACCTTGGGCTGGGCGGCAGCCAGGCCGGGATCCTGCAGGAAAGCCGCTATAACCGGATCAAGAAATCCCGGTTCAACCTTCACATCGTTGTTGATCAGGCAGATTATATCGCCGGCGGCTTTTTGTATCCCTTCATTATTTCCGCGGGCAAACATGTAGTTCTGCCGGTTCTGCACAATTTTTATTTCAGGATATCTTTTTCGGGTAAGGGCTACACTGTTGTCGCTGGAAGCATTATCCACCATTATGATTTCAATATTGGGGTAGGTTACCTGCCGTAATGAATCGAATAAAATTTGTAAATAGTCCCATCCATTGTAATTAACAGTAATCAATGAAACTAAAGGTAAATTGTCCGGATTCTGCATCCCTGTTCCGCTATTAAATATCAGATATTTCTTATCATTTTTTACGATATAAATTTCCACAGCCGGGAAAGGGACTAATTTTGGGAAATTTAAAAATCATCGCAAGGATAAAATATTTACCTGTTGGGGCTAAGTTTTAAATACATGAGGAAGGGTGGCTGGCATTTCAAGAGAATTATTCAGCGGCGGATTCCCCATTCTCTGAAATTTTTGTTGTTTCTGTTTCTTTCAGATAATGGGACTGTAAATCGTTTAATAAATTTTCCAGTATATCTGATTCTTCCGGGGTGCGGTTTCCTTCAGTTTTATCCCGCAGCATCTCCATTATTTCGATACTCAGCCGGGCAAGTGCATAATTGGTCTCCGCCTTCATTGAAATTGGATTTTTCACCTTTCCCAGGCTGACCCAGACCTGCATTTGCAGTTGCTGAAGGAGCGTATAAAACAGCCGTTGATGTTTCATTTTGTCTTTCATAACCATTGATGCCGTTTCATGTGTACTACCTGAAGCAGTTTATAATGTTTCGAATCTGCAATTTTTTTTTACCCGCAACTATTTAATGGTTAACTTGTTGTTCTTTTTGATGAACATCGGAGACACTGAATTTATGGTTACACAAAATTTACCGGATAAACAAATATCCCTGATCGGCTTATGCCGGCAGGAAATTGCCGGGTTGCTGCAACCTTTGAATCTGGCTTCCTACCGGGCGGATCAGATTTACAAATGGATCCATTTTAAAAATATTGATTCATTTGAGGAAATGACCAATCTGCCGCTGCAGTTACGCCGGAAATTAAACGAATATTTCAGCCTGAAAACGCTGCGGCTGGACCGGCAGGAAGTTTCCGCAGACGGGACCGAAAAATACTTGTGGCTCTTACCGGACGGGCGCCGCATCGAAAGCGTTTTTATTCCGGAAAACCGCCGTAATACAGTCTGCATTTCCTCACAGGTCGGCTGTTCACTGGGTTGCCGGTTTTGTGCCACCGGCAGTATGGGTTTGGTGCGGAATCTCTCATCCGGCGAAATTGTTGAACAGGTTCTGCAAATCAAGCGGATCAGCCGGCATCCGGTTACAAACATTGTTTTTATGGGAATGGGAGAACCTTTCATGAACTATTCCCGCACCATAAACGCTGCTAAAATTTTAGGCGATTCCGAGGGGGTTGCCATTGCCAATAAACGGATCACTATTTCCACCAGCGGAGTGGTTCCGAAAATTAATCAGTTTACCGACGAAGCGCTTCCATTCGGGTTGGCGATCAGCCTGCACGCACCCAATCAGGAGCTGCGCCGGCAAATCATGCCGATTGCCGATAAGTTTCCGCTGCCTGAGCTGATGGAAAGCGTTTACTATTATATGCGTGCCGGAAAAAGAAACCGGGTTACTTTTGAATATGTTTTGCTGGAAGGGGTGAATGATTCACCGGCGGAAGCCCGGCAACTGATCAGTTTATTGTCGCCGGTGCGCTGTAAACTCAATATT
Source organism: Calditrichia bacterium (assembly GCA_049282375.1). Classification (GTDB taxonomy): domain Bacteria; phylum Calditrichota; class Calditrichia; order RBG-13-44-9; family RBG-13-44-9; genus JBAPTX01. The sequence goes on along the minus strand of JBAPTX010000438.1, from coordinate 2,636 downwards.
ATCCCCTGTAACCAAAACGATCTGGGTTACCGCGCCCCCTCCCCCGAGCGTATGGAGCAGTTTACCAGCGCCATTATGAAAGCGCCTTTTGCGGTAACAATTCGAAAAAATCGCGGGGAAGATATTCTTGGCGCCTGCGGCCAACTTGCCGTCAATGTGCAGGAAAAAACAATTTTTATGAAATAGTTTATGTGCGGGTCAGCCCGGCAGGAATTATCGAGGCAAGAAATCCCCGTTTTACCTAAAAGAGTTTTTTCCGCTTCAGCAGGTAGCGTACCAGCGCACGGTCAAAAGGTTCACTGGTTAAAATCGTTTGAAAATCAATCTGATAGCGCCGGCATTCCTGCTGCAGATGGTCGTAAAATGCCCCGATCTCTTCGCGATAACGCTCCTGTAAAAAATAAGGCTGTGTTTTTATCTTCTCCCCCGTCTCCATATCCACAAAAACTGCATCATCATTAAAGTGAAAAAAACGGTCATTGGGATCCAGAATATTGAACACCAGGATTTCATGATTATAGTATCGGAAATGTTTTAAACCCTGCAGGATCCGTTCGGGATCTTCATAAAGGAACTCAGTCAGCAGAATAATCAGGCCGCGGCGGTTGATCTTTTCCGCAAGTTCATGCAGTGTATCACTGACGGCGGTGCGGCTGCGGGATAATTCCACCTTTTTAAGCTCTTGCAGTAAAAAGCGTAAGTAGGATGGTGCAGATTTGGGAGGCAGAAAGCGCTGAATTTTATCTGAAAACGTAACCAGGCCCACAGCATCGCGCTGTTTGATAAACAAATATGAAAATGCGGCAGCCAGATAGCTTGCATATTGAATTTTGGTAATTTTACCGCTGCCGTATCCCATTGAGCCGGAAACATCCAGGAGCAGGTAAGCTTTTAAATTGGTCTCTTCTTCATACTGCTTAATATAGAAGCGGTTTGTGCGGCTGTAAACTTTCCAGTCTATGTCACGGATGTTATCGCCCGGCATATATTGGCGATGTTCACTGAATTCCACACTGAAGCCGTGATACGGACTTTTATGATAACCAACCAAAAATCCTTCCACTATCATCCGGGCGATTAAATCCAGATTCTTCAGGCCGATTACTACTTCCGGCTTTAGATAATCCTGAATATTTGTGGTTTTATTTTTCATTTATCGCATTCAGTTACGTTTAATGAAAGTAAGAAAATATTTGGAGCCCAAAAATTATTTTTTAATTTAGCAAGTGCCGGCTTTATTTCTGCACATTTTTTGACGGATACGCAATTCAGTATTAAATGGAATCTAAAGCGGCAGTTTTTCCGGCAGGTTGTAACATTGACAAACCACGGCACATCAAAGTGGGGAACTGATTGCCGCCGGATATTCGGATTTCACAAGATGAACGACCGGCGGAAAATTTTAAATCTATTGTATTAAATGATATAATTTCATACCGGCCCAGCCGGACTTGTCAATGATTGAAAAGGAGAATGGATATGCCAGACAAAAAACATTACAACGTCATAATAATCGGTTCCGGCGCTGCAGGGTTAACCTCCGCCCTTTATACCGCCCGGGCTAAACTGAATCCGCTGGTAATTGAAGGAACACAGCCCGGCGGACAGTTAACCATTACCACCGAAGTTGAAAATTTCCCCGGTTTTCCCAAAGGCATTCAGGGGCCGGAACTGATGGATCAAATGCATAAACAGGCTGAAAAGTTTGGTACAGCATTTTATTACGGAACGGTTCTGCGTACCGATTTAAGCCGCAAACCTTTCGAGCTGGAAGCGGAAGGTGAAATATTTACCTGTGATGCTTTAATTGTAGCTTCCGGCGCCCGTGCACGTCTGCTGGGCCTTGAATCTGAGACCCGGCTGATGGGAAAGGGGGTTTCCGCCTGTGCAACCTGCGACGGGTTCTTTTTTCAGCAAAAAGAAATCGTGGTGGTCGGCGGAGGCGATTCCGCAATGGAAGAAGCAACTTTCCTGTCCCGCTTTGCATCAAAGGTGACCATTATCCACCGGAGGGATGAATTCCGGGCGTCGCCGATCATGATAGAAAGGGCGCAAAAAAATCCTAAAGTCGAATTCCTTTTCAACAAAGTGGTTACGGAAATTATTGGATCGGATGAGACCGGGGTAACCGGAGTTCATTTAAAGGATACGCACACCGGCGAAGAAAGCACCTTCGAAACCCAGGGTGTCTTTTTAGCCATTGGACATGTTCCCAATACCCAGATTTTTGATAATCAGATCGAAGTGGACAGCCGCGGATATATCTGCACTCAGGAAAAGAGCACCCGCACCAATATCCCCGGTGTATTTGCCGCCGGCGATGTGCAGGATCCGATTTACCGTCAGGCCATTACCGCAGCCGGTTCCGGCTGTATGGCCGCACTGGATGCTCAGGGTTATCTGGAGGAAATGGAATTAAATGAGGCGGAACAATCGGCAGCAGTCGAAACTGCCGGATGATTATTTTTCATTCAAAGAGCCGCCATTTTCGTTACGGATTTGGCGGCTTTTTATTTAAAGCCTCCTTTCTGCCTCCCCAACTCTGTCTTTAAATTTTTGTCATTCCGGTAAAAATCCCGAAAACTGGATTTCCTAATCCCTTTCTTTTCAAATCCTTGCGTCACCCAAAGCATGGA
>JBAPTX010000437.1:0-10210 GCA_049282375.1 Calditrichia bacterium | reverse complement strand
CGATATAGCGGGAGGCATTTTCTACAAATTTTTTCTGCTCATCATTCAGTGTTATACTGCCAAATTCCTCCAAAAATGCATTTTCAAAAGAACGATCCACCTCCCGGCTTTCCTTTTCTACAATCATCTGGCCGACCAGCCTGTCCAGCACTGTTTTGCTAACCTTTTGTAATTTTAAAGACTCCCATGATTGCCAGTCATCAGGCACTAAAGCAGCAAGCGCCTGTTGAACCCGGACGGCTTTCCCTCTTTGCAGATCTTTTATTTTTTCCAGCGCCTGCGGTAATAAAGAATCTTCCGGAATGAGACGGTAATAGTCCTCCTGCTTTTTTACCGGGGATTTTTCTACAGAACTGTACCGGCGGGCAATTAAATCCTTTTGTTCCAACTGAATTAAAGTGCTGCGGACATCGCTCGACCCGGCTTCCTTTTGCAGCCACTGCACATTTATTTCCTTTTCCGGAGGCAGCAGTGCCAGAATTTTCTGCTGCAGGGGAGTTAAATTATGAGGTAAAACCATGCTTGTGCGTTTTACAAGCAGTCTTGCTGATTTAACAAATAAAGTCGATTGGATCAGGCGGAATGCCTCACCCAAATGGCAAAGATAATACCTGGAAATCCAGCTTAGCAGTTTCAGTAAATCCGGCGGAAGGGCAGGCTGCGCAAACAGAACATCTGATATTTCTTTAATATTTTCTGCGGGAATTTCCGCCGGCGGGGAATCGTTGACTTCCAGGACTATCCCAGAAACTTCCTTTTGCCCAAATGGCACAATGACCTGCATACCGGGTTTTACCCGGTGAATAAATTCATGCGGAATCCGATAAGTAAATCCGTCACCGTGGGGAATGGTGATCACAACGTTGACATAGTCTGACATGGGGCTTTTGAGTTTTGAATATGAAATAAAATGGCTTCTCTGACTATAACTCTCTTAAAAAAAATTACAAAGCAGCAGATTTCTTATTCACTGATTCTTACCGGATCATTATCAGGTGGATATTAAAAATTTTAAAATCTGTACAAATTGCCTGTTTATTTTTTTGAACAGGTCTGACCTTCCTATTATAATATTTCTAAAAGTAAACATGCAAGAGGAAACAGAATAGAGACCGGATTCCCGGTACGCTGACCTTTGCCAGTTTAATTCAGAAATACCCTGTTTTGAAAAGGAGTGCTTCTGTTTTCCTTTTATATACTGTCTGAAATTAAAAAACCCCGACCAATTCGGGGTTTTGATGGGTGAGCCCGGAAGGAATCGAACCTTCGACCAACGGCTTAAAAGGCCGCTGCTCTACCAGCTGAGCTACGGGCCCCAAAAATGCAGGGCAAATATAGAGGTTCAGAAAAAGTCAGTCAAGCCATAAAATTCTAATTTCCTGAGAGAATTCGGCAGTGCACAGCGTGCCTGTTTTTACTTTGATCACTCTCTCTGCCGTTGTATTTTGAGCCAAAAAGGAGGTATTGTAATGATCCGCTGGAGAATTAAAGTACAATTCATGCCCGGCAGCATGGGAAATGGAATTACCGCACTTAAAAAAATCGTGAATCATCTTCAACAAAATCTGGATTGGCCCGAAGTTCATATTTACAGGGGATTTATCGGGCGAGAAGAAAACTGTTGCGAAGTAGAAGCGGAATTCGCTTCGCTGGCCGCTTACGAAAAAGCCTGGCAGCACTGGGGAAAAAGTCCGGACAGTAAACAATTGGCGGATAACTATCATAAACTGGTTCAATCGGAAAAAATAGAAATTCTGCAACTGGTTAAATAAAAAAAGCCCGGTTTAAAGCCGGGCTTTTTAAAAGAGGATAAACGACATTATTCTTTAACAATCCAGACTTTGATATTCGCTTCCACCTCGGGATGCAATTTAACCGGGACTGAGTAAATGCCCAATGCCTTAATGGGTTCATCAAGGACAATTTTTTTGCGGTCGATTTCGTATCCCTCTTTCTTCAGCGCCTCGGCAATATCCTGATTTGTAACCGACCCGAACATTTTATCACCCTCACCAACACTGACCGCCAGGGTAACGGAAACCGTTTCCAGCTTTTTCGCCATCTGTTCGGATTGCTTTTTTTCTTTATTTTGCCGCACTGTTTTCTGGCGCTGTTCTTCTTCAATCTTTTTCACGAAATTGGGTTTAGCAGGATATGCAATATTCTTGGGGACAAGGTAATTCATGGCATAACCGCGCTTTACATCCACTGTATCCCCGATTTTGCCCAGATTTTCCTGGTCCTGACGAAGTATGACTTTCATATTTTCTTCCTCATGATTTTCTAATTTGAATACCTTTTAGCGGGGAATATTGGAAACAAACGGGATTAAAGCCAGATGCCGGGCCCGTTTAATTGCCAGAGCCAACTGCCGCTGATGCTGGTTACAATTCCCGGAAGTTCTTCGTGGCACGATTTTTCCCAATTCTGTTAAAAAACGTACCAGTTTTTTATCATCACGGAAATCAATATATACGTCGCCGCCTTCGCAGAAACGGCAAATTCGCTTTTTACGATGCATCATCCGGTTCTCTCTCATTGGTCTTCCCTCACTTTCTCTTCGGAAGTTTCTTCAGTGGATTCCTCTGCCGGCATTTCCTGTTCATTTTTACTCCCGGCAGTATTTTCTTCGGGTGCTTCCGGTTTTTCCTCACCTGATGCCGTTGCAGGTTCACTTTTAGGTTCCTCAGCAGCCGGGGCTTCTTTTTCAGGTTCCGATTTTTCTTCCTTTTCCCGTGCGGGCTTCGGAGCAGGTTCTGCCGGGCTTTCTTCGCGGCGGTCCTTGCCGGAAGTTTTTTCACGCTGTATCAGCTCTTCTTTGCTGACAACGTAACTGAGATACCGCAACACGCGATCATTCAAACGGAATTCATTTTCAAGAATAACAGGAATATTAAGGCGGCTGGCTGCAGTGTACTCAATCTCCACATAAAAACCATGAGTACGTTTGCGAATTAAATACGATAACCGCTTTTTTCCCCAGCGGTTAATTTTTTTGATTACCCCGCCATGATCCTCAATTAACTGCTGGATCCGGCTGGATACGGTTTCCACTTCATCGGGATTCTGGGAAATATCCACAATGAAAATGGTGTTATACAGATTTTCCATATACCCTCCTTCGGTCTTACGATCCCATTCTAAGGAATGGAATAGGTTGAGGTGTTTAATTAATTATTTATCCCCCAAAATTGGGGCGGTAAATATAATAAGCCCTTCACAACAAATCTAACTGTTTTACAAAATATCAGCGAATCAGCGGTGCAATGACCAGTGAAACCACCGACATCAGCTTAATTAAAATATTTAATGAAGGTCCGGCAGTATCTTTAAAGGGGTCGCCGACTGTGTCACCGACAACTGCCGCTTTGTGGGGCTCGTGCCCCTTTCCTTCGTAAGCTCCGCCCTCTATATATTTTTTGGCATTATCCCAGGCGCCGCCGGAGTTGGACATAAATATTGCCATAAGCACACCTGTAACTGTTAAACCTGCCAGCAGTCCGCCCAGCATATTTTTATCATAAAAACCGAATAAAACCGGAACCACAACCGCCACAATTCCCGGAAGCACCATTTCTTTTATAGCGGCATTAGTGCTGATATCCACACAGCGCGCATAATCCGCTTTGGCTGTTCCTTCCATTAACCCGGGAATGTCTCTGAACTGCCGCCTGACTTCTTCAATCATATTAAAAGCTGCCCGCCCCACTGCTTTAATGGCAAAGGCACTGAAAACAAACGGCAGCATACCGCCGATAAAGAGGCCCGCCATTACTTTAGGATTGGCGATATCGATTGACCGCACATCTGCGGTTTCCTGAAAAGCAGCGAACAACGCCAGTGCTGTTAATGCCGCAGACCCGATGGCGAAGCCTTTACCGATAGCAGCAGTAGTATTTCCTACCGCATCCAGTTTATCTGTACGACCCCGCACTTCTTTGGGTAAATGACTCATCTCTGCAATTCCGCCCGCATTATCCGCGATGGGACCATAGGCATCGACAGCCAGTTGGATTCCGGTGGTTGCCAGCATACCCAGCGCCGAAATTGCCACCCCGTAAAGGCCCGCCGAGAAGTAACCCACCATAATAGCCACTGCCAGTAAGATTACCGGAATACCTGTACTCATCATTCCTACAGACAATCCGGAGATGATATTGGTTGCCGCACCGGTTTGGGAATCACGGGCAATATTTTGTGCAGGTGAATGGGAATCGGATGTATAATATTCGGTAATTAAGCCAATCCCGGTGCCGGCTGCCAAACCGATCACCAGAGCAATAAACACCCCGATATTGGAGTATTCCTGACCGCTTAAAATGAAATTTCCCGGAATCATATATATTATTATAAAAAAGGCTAAAATTGTCATTATGATTGCAGCACCAAAGGTTCCTTTGTTCAATGCGGACTGAGGATTGCTGTTTTCCCCGGCACGGACAAATAAAGTTGCGATAATGGATACAATGATGCCGGTTCCCGCAATAAATAGCGGAAGAACAACCGCATTAATGCTTATTAATGCCCCGATTACCATGGTGCCGATAATTGAACCCACATAGGATTCAAACAGGTCCGCGCCCATACCCGCTACATCACCAACATTATCACCTACATTATCGGCAATTACCGCCGGATTACGGGGATCATCCTCGGGAATTCCGGCTTCCACCTTTCCCACCAGATCTGCGCCAACATCGGCTGCTTTGGTATAAATTCCCCCGCCGACTCTTGCAAAAAGTGCAATAGAACTGGCCCCCAGACTGAAACCACTGAGAACAGGCAGCACCATTTCCTTTAAAATATTGGCTGCCATTCCAAACATGGCGGTATAAATCAAAAATAATGCACTTAATCCCAGCACCCCCAGCCCGACGACGCCCATACCCATTACAGTACCGCCTGAAAAAGCTACCTGCAGTGCGGTATTCAATTTTTCCCGGGCAGCATTGGTGGTCCTGACATTTGAAGCGGTTGCCACGCGCATACCAATGTATCCGGCAAGTCCCGAGCAAACAGCACCTACTACAAAGGACAGCGCCACCAGTCTTAAGATGCCTGAATTGGCAACCGCCAGCAGCAGCCCCACCGCCAGAACAAAGATTCCCAATACCCGGTACTCTCTTTTCAGAAATGCCATTGCACCTTCCCGGATATGCCCGCTGATCTCAACCATTAAATCGGTTCCGGCAGGCTGCCGGTAAATCCACTTTGTTTTATAAAAAGCAAAAATCAATGCCAATATCCCGGCAATTAAGCTAAACCACACCAGCGTTATCTGCACGTAGTTACCTCCGTTTAGGGTTCCAGTATATTTTTATTATAGCGGCTCATTGTCAACTCCACACCCTTTTCCATAAAAGATTCGACGGCATCTGCTGCACCCCCGAGAATAAAAGGCAGGTCTTTTTGTTCCTGCGGATTAAACCGGGAAAGCACATAATTTGCCGCGTCACTGAAATTATCACCGATTCCAATGCGCAGGCGGGGAATTTCCCTTGTTTTCAGATTATCAATAATGGAGCGCAATCCTTTTTGTCCACCGTCGCTGCCTTCAGGGCGCAGGCGCAATGTGCCAAACGGCAAATTTATATCATCGGAAATTACCAGCATTTGTCTGTAATCTTCAATTTTATAAAACGAGATGAGCGACCGGACAGCCTGTCCGCTCAGATTCATATAGGTCAACGGTTTGATTAAATATACCTGCTGCTCTTTAAAGTTAAAGGAAGTATATTGAAATGGGCCTCTGCCCTTCCTGAATATCTGATGATACCGATTCCCTAAATGCTCCAGGACCAGAAATCCGATATTATGCCTTGTTTTTTCATATTCCGGTCCGGGATTTCCTAATCCGATAATAAAATACACTTTTTACCTGTATTGGCGAGAAAAAAGAAGGGCTTTACAGCCCTTCATTTAAAAACAATCTCTATTCTTCGTCCTCTTCTTCTTCCCTGCGCGAAGTGATCACTTCCGGTTCAGTCAGTTCTTCTTCCTCTTCAACTTCCTCTTCTTCAACGGCCATTCTCGGATGGTCAAGAATCAGAATAGTTTCGTCAGGATCTGCCAAAATGCGGACATTTTCCTTTTGAAGATCGCGAACATGAACTGAATCTCCAATTTCCATCGCAGAAATATCAATATCGAACTGCTCGGGAATATCCTTTGGTAAACATTCTATATCAATTTCACGCACCAGGTGCTCCAGAATACCGCCTGTTTTTACCCCCGCGGCTGTTCCGTGCAGTACAACGGGAACTGTCAGGCTTATCTTTTCACCCTTGCGAATTCCCTGCAGGTCCACATGAATAACATTTCCGCGCAAGGGATCCACCTGCAGGTCCTTTAAGACACAGGCATGTTTCTTTTTAGAGCCTTCCACCTGGACTGTTAATAAGCCATGGGCATTGGCGAGGGACTGTTCCACCAGTTTCTGGTCAAATAATAAATGCATGTTATCGTCATGAGATGAATAATATTCTGCAGGAACCCACCCCTCCAGCCGGTATTTACGGGTGGCGCTTTTACCAAACTGCTCCCGCTTTTTAGCTTTTAAAACATTAACTTCAGACATGTCTTCTCCTTGGGTAAACTGATTAAAAAAATGCAAGCGGCAGCGGCTTGCATCTCAATTTCTAAACTGGCTGGGGTGGGAGGACTTGAACCCCCGAATGCCGGGACCAAAACCCGGTGCCTTACCACTTGGCTACACCCCAAAACAAAAAACATTCAGCAAATCAACAGCAAAACGGCAAAAACCAATATTATAACTTCTAATAATATCAACAACTTAAATACACCATAACCGCTATTACAGATATAACGGCATCAAATTTAATACGGAGGGGGTATTCAGTCAAGGCTAATTGATTTTTTGATGAGAGAAATGAAAGTTTATGAAAAATGGATAGGGTATTTGTTAATTATGCCGGTAATACCTGACAGGCAAAGCGTTAATTGGTGCCTTCCCCGGATAATGGTTGGTGTTCCTTATTTCCGCAAAATGAACATCACCGGACGGTTTATCACCTTTCTTCGGAGGCTTTCAGTTGTTTCACATTAATATTATATTTTTTTAACCGCCGGAACAAGCTGGTGCGGCTGATTCCCAGTTTCTCTGCCGTATCTGTTAGCCGGTAATTTGTTTGAATCATTACATTTATCAGATGATACTTTTCAGCATTTTCCAGATAGTGTTCCAGCTTAGTTCCCGGATCGGGAAAGGCATCTTTTTGCTGCAGCTTTTGAATTTCCTGACGGAAATTCTCAGCTCTCAAATACATACTTTTTGTCTGCAGTATGATGCGGTTTATAAAATTGTGCAGTTCACGGATATTGCCGGGCCAGGAATATTCCAGGGCAGGCTGCACAATTGTTTCCTTTACCTGTTTAACCTGTTTTCCATACTGTTTATTAAAAATACGGATGAAATGATTGATCAACAGCGGGATATCCTCCGGACGTTCGCGCAAGGGAGGAAGATGCAGGGTTACCACATTCAGGCGGTAATATAAATCACTTCTGAACTTTTTCTCCAGTACTTCCCGGTGCAGATCCCGGTTGGTGGCGGCAATGATACGGACATCCACTTTCAAAGGTGCGGGCATTCCCAACACATCGATTTCCTGATTTTCCAGCATCCGCAGCAGCTTTGACTGCAGGGCGAACGGCAATTCACCGATTTCATCCAGAAAAAGCGTGGAACCGTTCGCCAGTTGAATTTTTCCGATTTTATCGGTAAACGCATTGGTGAAAGCCCCCCGCCGGTAGCCGAATAACTCAGCTTCCAAAAGATTGGCGGGAATAGTGGCGCAATTAATTTTTATCATTGGGCGCCCATTGCGGCTGCTGTGCTGATGAATATAGCGGGACAAAATATCTTTTCCTGTACCGCTTTCCCCCAGTAAAAGAACCTGAGTATTAAACCGGGCTGCCCTTTCCGCTATTTTTAATATTTCTTTCATATGGGGGTTGCGGGTAATAAACGCTACCGAGTCCCCGCTCCTGGCCCTGTTAGCGGGAATGTACGGCTTAAAACTCTGATTCAGGATGTCGGCAATTTTATGGGTATTTTCTGTGTCGGAAATATTTACAACATTAATTTGGGGCATCAGCAGCAGATAATGGGCTCTCTGAAACCGGGTGATGATAATGCGGGGGCAGTTGAGTTTATAGAATATTTTTCGTTCTTCTTCTGTCAGATTTTCCAGCGCCTGGCTTTCCATAATGAGCAGGCCGACATGAAAATTTTTTCTGATTGTATCCACATTAAATAAATCGTCGGCAAAGCGTAAAGGGCTGAACAGCCGGTCGCTGAAGCTCAGCAGAAAGCGGATTACCTGCTCCGATTTTGTAACTGCCAGAATAACGCTTTTCATGGCTCTGCCTTTGGTTCTACAGTTAAGGGACTAAACTTCCATCCTTTATCGCGGCACCAAATAATAAATTCGGGAAGTACAAACGGTGTTATTTCCGCAGTTTGCACTGAATCATGAAAAACAACAATATCACCGGGCCGGGTATTTTTTTTCAGGAATGCGAACGCCTTCTGCCGGGGCCACTTAAAATCATTGCTCATTACACTCCACAATATCATCTTTTTTTTCTGTGCGGCAAGTGTTTTACGCAGGCCCGGCCCGAAGATGCCATATGGGGGGCGAAAAAGGTTTTCAGGGGGCTGCCAGTTACCACCGATCAGCTCATCTGTTTTTTTCAGTTCTTCCAGCCAATTCCTGCAGGAACCCAGTATGTGCGGGCGGTGAAAATAGCCGTGGTTGGCCAGCGCATGTCCCCGGTAATCTTCCCCAGCAAGCTGCCCCTGAAACTGGTCTATCCTTTCACCGAGAAGAAAGAAAGTGGCCGGCACGGAAAATTTGGCCAGAATGTTGAGTATTTGGCCGGTAACCTGCGGAACGGGGCCGTCATCAAAAGTCAGATAAATTCTTTCACCAGCCGCGGAATCGCGCCAAATGATTTCTGCAAACGGGGCAAAAAAAATCGCGGCAAGTTGTTTATGAGCGATCATGTATTTTCGGTCTGCCGGGCTTGGTTTCCCGCTGTTTGGGTTCGCCGGTTATTCTTTTCGTCCTTCCAGGTATATTTCTGAAAAAAACCGCGCCAGCCGGCGAATATGATATAGGGTACCTGCCAGAGCTGGGCGACTCCGAACCAGGGCAGTAAATCTTTCCGCTTCAGAATGGTCAGGCAGCGGTAAATCAACAGGGCTTCCGGGATGCACTTCAACAGCCAGCCGGCAATGTATATTTTCCATGAAAATAATCCGGCCAGGATAAACACCGGCAAAAGCATAAGCAAAACATAAAACAGGTAAATGGCCGCCAGAATCGGGAATATCCACCCGGAAGGATAATGCAGGGATTTGCTCGCCCAGCGGGACCGCTGGTTCAGGAATGCTGCATAATTTTTAACCGGCAGGGTGTAGTTAATGCTGGCGGAATCCAGCGCATAACGGACTTTCCAGCGGGAGTGATAATGAATATTCTGCAGCAGCAGGTCATCATCGCCGGAGGGCAGGTGCAGGTTACTGTCGTACCCGCCGACTTCATCAAATGCGCTGCGGCGGAAAGACAAGTTGCTGCCGTTGCAGATGATGGGCCGGCCATTACCCAGGCTTCCGGCGCCGCAAAAAACAATTCCGGCAAATTCCAGCGTCTGCAGTTTATGAAAAATGCTTTTTTCCTTTTCGGGAAGAAAGGAAACAAGTCCGGCCACCATGCCGGTATCTTCTCCATAGGATGCAGCCATTTTTTCGATCCATTGCGGCTGTGCGATTGAGTCGGCATCTATGGTCATAATAATTTCGCCGGAGGCGAACTGAAGGCCGTATTTGAGCGCCTGTTTTTTGAAGGTTGGCTTTTCGTCGCTGTTGCGGTGCTGCAGAAGACGGAAATTCGGCTGCCCGCTCATGGCCTTCAGGGCGGCCGCAGCCGTAGCATCAACAGAATGGTCATCAATTACAAACACTTCATAAAGTTCCTGCGGATAGGTTTGCTGTTTCAGGCTCTGCAGGCAGTCTGCAATGTGCGCCTCTTCATCGCGGGCCGGCACCAGCACAGAAACCCGGTATTGCCTGCCGGACTGTTGTTTGCGGATTCGGATTATTCCGGCAAAAAAATAAATAATAATGGCGCTGTAAAAGAGGGAAAGCAGTAAAAAGGCAGATTCCATAATCAGGATTCGGTATTCC
>JBAPTX010000436.1:0-15400 GCA_049282375.1 Calditrichia bacterium | reverse complement strand
AAGCTGGGAAGAATGCGGCGGGGAAGAAACAAAGATCAGTTCTATCGGATATTTTTCAGCCAGTTGACGGGCACGGCGGATGGCAAAGGGAACCCAGCCGATTCGGGCATCCGGGATAAAAACATTGGCACGAACCGCACCGGCTATTCTTTCCAGCAGCCCGTTTTTGGGACGGATCAGCAGACCAACCGGCAATGCTTCGCCGGCCTTTTTACCGGTTATTTTTTTATAAAAGCGGAAGGGATCGGGAGCGGGAGTCCGGAAAACAGGTATCTGCCGCACTTCCCGATGCAGGCTGGTATCCCGGTAAGGGAATTCTCCCTTTTTGACGGTAAGAACCAGCGGCTGCCATCCGAATTCGGGTAAATATTTGGCAAATTTGGCCAGCCGGATGGCACCGGGCCCTCCCGCGGGCGGCCAGTAATAGCTGATTACCAGCACCGTTTTCATGCGGCGGGAACAGGTTTTGCCGTTTTCCTGCGCCGGTAATGCCGGAACAGCAGCAGCGCAATGACCACATAGGTAAAGATCAGAGCGATTGTGGAAATCCGGACTCCGGCATAAAAGGAAGCGGGATGAAAATTAAAAACGATTTTATGACTGCCGGCGGGAACTGCCACCGAGCGCAGCAGATGGTTGGCTTTATAGATGGGAAGCGGTTCCCCGTTATCCAGCACTGCCGACCAGCCATTGGGATAGAACATTTCAGACAGCACCAGCAGCGCCGGTTTATCGGTATAAACCTGCAGTTCAATATGGTCCGGTTCAATTGAGGAAATTTGCGCAATGGCGCTGTCCGGCGCTTCCGTTTTGAGCGATGGCTGCTGCTCCAGGAGTGCGGTGGTAGCCGGATCGAAGTCCGGGCGGTTCAACACCTTTAAGCGTTCCACCCCATCCTTAATTACCCGGATGGAATCAACAAAGAAAGCGCGCGGCAGCATGCCCGTATTGCGGTAAACATATAATTTACGGCTTTCGTCCCCGTAAATCTGCTGCAGATGGGAGGAGGGCGGCAGCGGCTGGTTGGCCACCAGATATTTCACATTCATCATATCCAGCACATTCCAGTTGAAAGGCAATTGACCTTCCACCCGCTGATATAAATTGTTTTCCACAATTTCCTGGATGGTTTGCATTTTGGCCGCCGAGTAACCGCCCAGCGACTGGAAATAGTAGCTCCAATGGGTATCCTGGAAAAGCTGGCCCACCGGAAAAACCCGGTAAATGGATTTATCCTGCAAAATAGTTTTTTCCAGGGCAGTTGCCTGATACTGCCTGCGCTCAGCCCCATCCGGATCTACAAAATTACCTTTTACATAATGACTGTCCAGCAGGAACAGGTCAATCACGACAATAGCCAGAAAGATGACCGGCAGGTGAACACTGCGAAGCCACTCTTTTTGAGCCGCAAACACAACTCCGGCGCACAATAACAGAAACAACAGGCTTTTCAATGCGGAGTCCCGCAGCATTTCCAGCCGGATTTTCCTGAACATCTCCACAACTTCGGCTCCGTACCGCTGGGCTTCCCCGGCACGGCTCAAATCGAACCCGAAGGCAAACAACAGGGGAATAATCAGAATTGCCGAGAGAACCCCCAGCAGAATATAGATTTTCTTCCGGAAATCCCTGTCACGGTAGTCAGCGCGCTGCAGAAAAGACAAGCCGAAGGCGGCCAGCAAAACCGCGGTAAACATCAGCAGCGTCAGGATCATCATCGGCACCCGGAATTTATCGAAGAAAGGGACATAATAGAAAAACAGGCGGTAAAGAGGGGCAAAATGGCTGCCCAGGGCCATACACACCGCCAGCAGGGACAGGATGGCCAATGATTTCACCTCCCAGCGTCGCCATTGAAAAAAAACACCGGTTAACGCCAGAAAGAATACAGCGATTCCCAAATATTCATAAGACTGGGTAAAGGGCATGCTGCCCCAGTATGTGGGTAATTCCCGGTTGCGCAACTGGGGAACGGCATCGCCGGTATAACGCTCGCTGGAAGTGCCGCCGTGAAACCGGGGAATAATCAGATTCCATAATTCGGAAACCGAATAGGACCAGCCGGTGGCATAATCAAATCCCACACCCTTATTTTCCTGCTGTGTTTCCACATTTTCTTCAATGGAAAGCGCATTGCCGGCGCGGGTGGAATAGGGGGTGTATTCCTGAATGGAAAGCAAATTCTGGGCTACTATTAAGAATGTGAGGATCAGCGCAGCGACGCCCAGCCCGAGAGCTTTGCCCAGTTCCTTCCAGTATTTTTCCTGAATTAATTTAAAAAGAGGGGGCAGCCCCAAAAACAGAGCAGCCAGGATGGTATAAAACATGATTTGATAATGCTGTGTCCTGAATTGAAGGGCCAGCGCCAGCGCAAAAAGGGCGGCACTGAGCAGGGTGCGCCGCTGCACTAACATCAGGCTGGTTAAAACGACATACGGCATCCACATCAGGGCCCGGAATTTTGCAAAATGCCCTACAATGATCAGGGCCTGGAAATGGGGCATCAGGATAAAGGCAGCCGCCGCTACCATTCCCGCACCGGCGGAAAGCCCCAGGAATTTTACCAGAAGAAAAATACCGAGCGCCCCTGCCAGGAAGAACCACAACCGCCAATCCCCTAAAAAGTCCAGATTATTCAGCAGCGTATCCAATGAATACGCACGGGGACTGAAGCGGTGATACATGGGCATTCCGCCAAACATGTAAGAATTCCACAGGGGACGCTTGCCTGTTTCCTTTTCCTGCAGTTTCATCTGATGGGTTTTTCCAACACCGGAAACAATATCACTTCCGCCCGGCTCCTTTCCTTCAAAAACCATCGGCTGGTATAAAAAGGCCATTATCACAAACAGGAGCAGGAAAAAAAGAACCGCCGAGACCGGTTTTTCCAGAATCCTGTTCAGGTTTAAAGCCGGTTGCGAAGGCATCTTTACCCGGGGTGAAGCTGTTTTATGTTTTTTTGCTTTTGCCATACCTTTTCCTGATAAAGTTGAGAATCCTGAATCCGGCAGCGGACGCGCCGGAAATCTTTTTTACCCTTGAAAACAACTGAACGTTTGAACAGCATCATCCAGGAGCAGCGTTAATATAAATAACAGAGAAAGTTAAATCACCCGAAAATGGAATCGGCCGCCCGTTAAAGACAGATTTAATAAAAAGAAAGAATTGACTCATAAAGCGGGAATGTTTATTTTTTTTTTACCACATCAACCATAAAGGAGTTTTTATGGCACGCTATCTTCGGTCCTCCTGGCAGAAAACCGACAAAACCCATCTCGATCCCAAGTTAACCCAGCAAATATTTTCTACCGGCGGAATTATGCTGGTACGGTATGTTTACGAGCCCGGGCTGCATTTTCCGGAACATTCCCATCCGCAGGAACAGGTGACTATAGTGGAAAAGGGCATGCTGGAATTTGACATTGACGGAGAAAAAGTGCATCTGGTTGAAGGCGATATCTGCTCCATTCCGCCTAATGTTCCCCATTCCACAGTGGTCGGGGATGAACGGGCAGTCGCCATCAGTATCTTTACTCCGGTGCGGGAAGAAGTGGTGATCCAGCCGGAAGATTAAAGGGTTTTAAAAACTTATTCTGTTCGGGATTCCAGGCAGGGATTTTGAATAACCCTTTTTTAATTTTTTGGCGTCTGGTATCGCGGTTTGCCGGAAATCTTTCAGCCCACGATTTTACTCGTGGGTTTTTTATATCCGTATCAACTGAATTGAAGTAAGTCCGCTCTAATAAAAAAGATCTTGTTTGTTAGAAATTTGATCCGGGATATCATCTGCCGGTAATTCTCAGTTCATGATTTTAGTCGCGGGTTATCATTTAAGCACTGATTTCTCCAGCAAGCGGCCGCGCCAGTGCGGAAGTAACTTTGGACAGATTACCGGGAAATTTACCAAACAGATGCATCAGCTTTACTATGGTTGCGGTGGTCGTCATGTCCCCGGCAGAAACACCCCCCGCTTCCATAATCTGGTGACCACTGCTGTAAAGAGACAAATCCACCCGCCCGAAAGGGCTCTGGGAACTGATGACCACCAGCTTTTGCCTCCGGCGCATCTTTTCTATCCAGGGCAGAATTGAATTTTCCAGAACACCCATATTTCCTACACCCAATCCCTCCACAACAACTGCCTGCACGGAGGAATCCAGCAGCATCTCCGGTAAATCCAGCGGAATACCGGGGTGAAAACGGAAACAGAATACACGGTGATCCAGTTGCCCGGCATATCTCAGGGATTTTCCTTTTTTCAAGCGGTTGACGGAAAGGGTCACATCCAGGCCCACTTCTGCCAGCGGGGGGAAATTGGGGCTCTCGAATGCCTCGTAACGGGTGCTGGATATCTTGATTGTGCGGTTCCCCCGGTAAAGATGAGTGCCGAAAAAAATGCTGACTTCAGGAATGGGATACGTTGCCAGCTCCAGGGAACTGATCAGGTTATTGCGGGCATCGCTGCGGATATGGGCAAGAGGGCGCTGCGAACCGGTTAAAATTACCGGTTTATCCAGCCCCTGCAGCATGAATGAAAGGGCACAGGCGCTGTAAACCATGGCATCCGTCCCATGAATGATTACAAATCCGTTGTATTCATCATATTTGTCGCGAATAATTCCTGCAAGTTGCTGCCAGTGATGTAACTGTATATTGGCACTGTCAATGTTGAACACCACTTCGAAATCCACAGCCGCAATTTTTGAAATTTCCGGTAAATGGGTCAAAACCAGATCCTGAATGTGGGAAGGGGCAAGCGTTTTAGAAGGCTCTGCCGGCATCATTCCAAAAGTCCCGCCGGTATGCATCAGTAAAATTTTTTTCATACCTGTTTTACTCCTGAAATTCCTGGCACGTGTGGCTAAGTGACTTTGAGGGATACAGCAGCGTAATCACGATGACTATATTTTTATCAAGAAAATCCTGTTCACCCTGTCAAATATTGACTTCATCCAAAAACATAACCTATTCTAAATGACGGATCTGAGACGAAAGGTTAAACCCGAAAGTAAAATACTGGTGAGTCTCCCCTTCACTTAAGCCGATTACGAAACGGAAAGGCCCCGCCAGGGTGTTTGCCTGAATTCCCGCCCCGATCCCAATCACCGCCGAATCGGGAATTTTAACATGGCTGAATTTCTGCCACCTTCTGCCGGCATCGCTCAGTGCCAGTAAAGAAAAGGTATCATTTATTTTAAAACGGAAATCCAGGCCGATGCTTAACAAATTGGGTGCGGCAAACTCATCGTAATTCATCCCCACAAAACTGGCCGGGCCGCCCAGAAAAAAATTGCGGTAAACGGGTAAATCCCGTCCGGCGGCGAAAAATTGATGCAGTCCGGCGGTCATATACGGCAGCGGAGAAAAATAGTAGTGATTCTCCCAGAAGAAGCGGTCGTACTGTGCGTGCTGCTTTATAAAATCCAATGTCCTTTCGTACCAGATATAGGTGGCATAACCACTGCGCGGGCTGAAGGTGTTGTCCAGAAAATCCAGTTCGCCGGAGAGCCGCGCATAGTGTACATAATATTTCCAGTCCGGCCAGTCCCCTTCTTCTGTAAAAGCAATGCTGGGACTCCAGAACAAGCGTTCAATATTATAATCCAGTTTCAGGATTCCCCAGTTTTTTAATATGCCGCCTGCACCAAGTGAAACCGCGGCGCTGCGCTGATGGTAACGGGCAACCCGCTCATGATTGCGGTAAACATCCAGCGGGATGTCCTGATAAAATCCGCGCAGATAGGGGAACAACCTGCTGCCCAGCATGCGCCGGGGATAACTGATTTCCCAGTTGAAAAGCTGCAATCCCGAAAAAAGGTAACTCACTTCATTCCGCATTCCCGGAAAAGGAAAATCGTTAATTTGCAGGCTGGCGCCGAGAATTGTTTTGCGGTTATCCTGGTACCGCGCCCCCAGCCGCAGCAGTTTTTCCGGTTTTTCCGTCACATGCAGAATAACCCGGTAGCGTTCCGGTCCCGCCTTTTCCAACTGGTAGGTAATCAATTCAAAATAGCCCAGGCTGTATAATTGGGTAATTTTCTCTTCCAGAATTTCCACTTTTAAGCTGTCGCCGGCTTTCAGCCCCAGATTCTGATGAATAAAGGGATAGGACAGGCGTTGATTGCCGCTGATTTTTATAGATTCAATAATACCGCCGTCAAATTTTTTTACTTTATGGTGCAGCGAGTCAGTCATTTTGAATTTTTGCAGAGGGACAAGTGACTCCATTTTCTCACGTGCTGCGGTTTCTCCGCGCCGTACCATTTCCCGCACATCTCCGGAGTTAAAATCAGTGGTACTGAAATTTTCAAGATCGGGTGAAATAATCAGGTCCGCAAATTTCATATTTTCTTCCTGGCGGTTGTAACCCGCCAACAGAAACGCCTGAAGCAAAATCGAAAAGGCGCTGTTCAATTCTTCTTTGGATTTTTTGGGTGTAGCCACATCCACCACAATGATGAAATCCGCTCCCATATTTTTTACCACTTTTACCGGCGCATTATTTAAAATGCCGCCATCCACCAGCAGGGAATCGCCCCATTCCACCGGCGTAAAAACGGAGGGTACTGCCATGCTGGCGCGAATTGCCCGAGACAGGGAACCATGATCCAGCACCACTTCGTTCCCGCTAATCAGGTCCACCGCCAAAGCCCGGTAAGGAATCTGCAGGCTGTCGAAGCTGGTAATGCCGGCATAAGGCAGGGTGAGGCGGGAGAGCAGCAGATCAATTTTCTGCCCGAACAGCAGGCCGGAGGGGGGTTCCAGGGTGTTATTCTTAATTTTAAATGTTATCTGAAAACGGCCGCTCTCCTGTTTCTCCAGCATGGAAAGCTTGTTACGGGGAGGGGTGTCGGAAAACAGATTCACCCAATCCATATTCCGCGCCAGCGAATCAATTTCCTGTGCACTGTAACCGGCCGAATAGAGCCCGCCCACAATGGCGCCGATGCTGGTTCCGGCCAGGTAATCGACCGGAATGCCTAAAGAATCCAGAACATTCAGCACACCGACATGGGCAAATCCGCGGGCGCCGCCGCCGCTCAGCACCAGGCCGATCTTTGCTTCCGGGGGTAAATTTTCCGCAAAATTCTGGAGGGAATTATTCTGGTTTGAAGAAGTGCTTTTTTCCTGGTTCGGTTGTGCGGCTTCTGAGGAAACCGCCCGGGCGGAATCAAAAAAGACCACCCCATTGAACAAAATAATCAGCAGCCAGGACAGTCCCAGGGAGGTGGCTTTTATAAAATTAGAAAATCCTTCGCGCTCAGTTTCCGTTCTCATCATTGTTCATCTTACCGGTTCCTAAGGTAAATTGTTCGGGATTTGCTTTTCTATTTTCCCTCCGGTTCCGCAACCTGCGGGGGAACATAAACCCGGCACAATTCCAGCGGCTGACTATAGCCCATTTGCACACTTTGGTTAAAAATGCGGCGGAACTGCCCGTTCAGCCGCTTGCTGCGGATTACAAGACCTGCATTGCGCGACTGATAAAAATAACTGCGGCTCCAGTTACTGCTGCCTACCCAGACACGGTTATCATCCACGGCCATATATTTGGCATGCTCCACCCGTGCATAGGAGATGAATCCGCCGCTCCAGCGCGGAATAGTACTGATGTAAATGCTGATATTGGGGACCGCCACCAGGCTTTTCAGATATTGAATTTCCGGCATTCTGGTATTCCAGTCGGAAACGATCATACGCACTTTTACTCCCCGCAAGGCAGCCCGGCGTAAGGCATTTTCCAGCACCGGGTAATAAATGCCGTGTGAAACAGGTTTGAAGCTCAACAACTGAATTTCAATTGAAGTTTTGGCGCTGTCTATCAAATGCAGCAGTTCATCCTCTTCCCACATCATATTTGGCAGTATGGCAAGTCTGGGACTGAACACAGGATAAAGCACAATTTTCTCTCCGTCGGAATCTGTTATTTGCAGCGGGTTGGCGGCATTAAGCGGTTCGGCGGTAAATGCACTTTTCCAGTTCTGCGGAAGCTTTCCCATACTGGCGATCTGCCAGTCCAGTTCAAATATTTCCAGGAAAACAGCCGATAACTTCCGGCTGTGAATCCGCAGGCCGGTTTCACGGATATGTTCCAGCGCCCGCCAGTCCATATTCTGGCTGCCCAGAAAAAGATCCTCTTCATCAGCTATCATGTATTTTGCGTGCATTACGCCATCCATTTCATTATAAAAGGAAATGCGGCGCACCTGCACGGAGGGGATTTTTTCCAGCAGCTCCAGTTCTCCCGGATATACACCGGCCATTTTGGCATCCGTTAAAAGGCGGATTTGCACCCCCCGCCCGGCAGCCTTTTGCAGTGCATCCATCACCGGCTGCAATGCTTTACCCTTGTCATTGGCCACGTAAAAAAATGAAAGGGAAATGCTCTGGGACGCATGATCGATCATTTCCAGCCAAACCGGCAGTGTGCGGGCCGTTTCCTTCAGGCCAAGTCCGGTTTCCACCGGAACACTTTCCACCAATTGAATGTTGGATTGACCGTAGCCTGTACTGAAGTGGAGAAAAATACAAATCAGCAGGTATAAGAAACGTTTAAGTCCGGAAAAAATCATTGCTATAACCTTTATCTTTGGAAAAACCGCATTTTTAACCACAGTTTAATTTTTTTAACTGCTGCAGGCAAGTTAAACAATTACCGCTTAACCAATAAAAAAATTGATCAATCAGAAAAGCAGGAGATATAATGGAAAACAGAAGATACCATCTGGCGCTCACTGTTTCATTGACTAATATTGAAAAACAAACAAAATCCACCTCTTTCCCGACTTCGGCTCCACGGCATTTTCAAATTTCCCGTCAGGCGCGGCTGCTTTATAAATTTGAAGAGCAATTGTTTACCATCCGCGGCAACATGATATTTCCAAATTTTACGGCGGTTCGCGAATTTGCCCAGCGAATTAATGATAAGCGGGATCTTATTTTATATCCGGAAAAAGCGGTAAAGGCCGGCGAAATTAACGCAATGGGCCTCATAGATGAAATCTTTCATTTTGCCGTTGATCAGTTTAAGCAGCAGCAAAATGCAGACGTGTGGCAGCAGGCACTGGAGAAACTGGACAAGGAATTGGGGGCCCGGGAAATTGATAAGATTCTGCTGAAATATGTTGAAGATTTTCCCCCTCCTTCGGTGATCCGGCAGGAAAAAACGGCGGAAGAATACCTGCAGGGGGAAAGCAACGGCACCCCGAACCGCGAGATTGCACTGGAAGAAATGCTGCTGGTGTGGGTCAATAACCAGAATCCTGCTTACCAGCCCTACCGCGAGTTGTTTGATGATTTTTATCTGGATCGTGAAAGCGAATACACCCGCTTTTTAAAAGAACTTCATACCTTTTTTGAAGAACAGCCAGCCTTTGGACCCGACAAACAGAATTTTATTGATTTTCTGCGCAGCCCGGCAATTGAAGTGCCGCATGAGATTCCCGGCCAACTGGAGTATATCCGGAAAAAATGGGGATTAATCCTGGGCAAGTTTCTTTACCGGTTGCTCAGCAGCCTGGATTTGATTAAAGAAGAAGCCAAAGCTGATCTTTTTGGCGGCGGCGGCCCCGGAGCAACCCGGGTTTTCGAGTTTGGCACCGGGAAAGGGGATGGTGAAGCCGAAGCCGAGCGTTTCAGCCCGGATAAGGATTGGATGCCCCGGGTAGTGCTTTTGGCCAAAAGCACTTATGTATGGCTGGACCAGCTTTCCAGGACTTATCAGCAGGACATCCATCGACTGGACCAGATACCCGATGAAGAACTGGCCCGGCTCTCCCGCTGGGGATTTACCGGGCTGTGGTTAATCGGGCTATGGGAACGCAGCAAAGCCTCCAAACGCATTAAGCAGATGTGCGGCAATCCTGAAGCGGAGGCCTCCGCCTATTCCCTGTACGACTACCGCATTGCCGATGAACTGGGCGGAGAGGAAGCCTATCAGAACCTGAAACGCCGCGCCTGGCAGCACGGTGTGCGCTTGTGCGGAGACATGGTTCCCAATCATATGTCCATCGACTCCCGCTGGGTTGTAGAACATCCGGACTGGTTCATTTCCCTGGCTCATAAACCTTATCCTTCCCACAGTTTTAACGGCCCTAATCTTTCCGGGCGGGAGGATGTCGGGATTTATCTGGAAGATCATTATTTCAGCCGGACTGATGCCGCAGTCGAATTTCTGCGGGTGGACCATAACAACGGAGATACCCGCTACATTTATCATGGCAATGACGGCACCAGCATGCCGTGGAACGACACCGCCCAGTTGAATTACCTGAAGCCGGAAGTGCGGGAGGCGGTCATTCAGACCATTCTGGAGGTCGCCCGTAAATTTCCCATTATCCGGTTCGACGCTGCCATGACCCTTGCAAAAAAACACTTCCAGCGTTTGTGGTATCCGGAGCCCGGCAGCGGCGGCGACATTCCCACCCGGGCTGAACACAGTATGACCCGCCAGGAATTTGATCAGGCCATTCCGGAGGAGTTCTGGCGTGAAGTCGTGGACCGGGTGGCCGCAGAAGCCCCCGATACCCTGTTGCTGGCCGAAGCATTCTGGCTGATGGAAGGGTATTTTGTACGCACCCTGGGTATGCACCGGGTTTATAACAGCGCTTTTATGCATATGTTGAAAAATGAAGAAAACGCCAAATACCGGGCATCCATCAAAAATGTGCTGGAATTCAATCCGGAAATCCTGAAACGGTTTGTAAATTTTATGAATAATCCCGATGAGGAAACTGCCGTGAAGCAGTTCGGCAAGGATGATAAATATTTCGGCGTCACCACAATGATGATCACAATGCCCGGCCTGCCCATGTTCGGCCACGGGCAGATTGAGGGATTCAGTGAAAAATACGGGATGGAATACCGGCGCGCGTACTGGAATGAAATATCTGATGAAAATCTGATTCAGCGGCATGAGCGCGAAATTTTTCCATTGATGCACAAGCGTTATCTTTTCGCAGATGTAGAGAATTTTTATTTATACGATTTTTATACCCCATCGGGCCAGGTGGAAGAAAATGTGTTCTGCTATTCCAACCGGCACGGAAAAGAAAGAGGTCTGGTGGTTTATCACAACCGATATGACCATACCGCCGGCTGGGTCCGTACCTCGGTGGCGTTTTCTGCAAAACAGGCCGGCAGCGAAGAGCGCAGCCTGCAGCAGCGGCAGTTGGGCGAAGGTCTGGCATTGCAAAATTCCGACTCACATTTTATTATTTTCCGGGAAGCCCTTTCCGGCCTGGAATTTATCCGCAATTGCCGCGAGGTGCATGAAAAGGGACTTTATATGGAACTGGGCGCCTACCAGCGCCAGGTCTTTTTAAATTTCCGGGAAGTCGCGGATAATGAGTGGCGGCACTATGCCAATCTGGCTGCCTATCTGGATGGCCGGGGAGTTCCCAGCATGGACGAAGCACTGCAGGAAATATTTCTGCAGCCCATCCATCAGGCATTTCGCACCATTTACAATCCCGAGAATCTGAAGACCTTGTGGCAAAAATGGGGGAAAACTGCCGAATTGAAAGGCGAGAAGACCGCAGAAGATAACGGTGTAAAAGAACAGATCCTGCAGGTTCTGGAAGAAATCCGTTCATTTGGAAACGGCGGCGGTAATCCGCAGGAAATTGCCGGGCACATTTCCTCCGACGTGAAATCCCTGTTTATGCTTCCGAACATCAAAAAAGAGTTAAACTGCCCTGATAAAGCCGGGCTGCAAAATGCAGTTGAATTTATGACGGCAGAAAATCAGAAAAAACAATTCTGGACCCTGCTAAGCTGGACACTGACCCATCGGCTGGGCGCAGTCAGGAGCGGGGAAAATGTCGCCCAGAACAGCCGCAGCGGATTGGATGAATGGCTTTTAACCCGTCTGATGCTGGACACACTTCAGCAACTGGACCTGTCTCCGGATGAGGCCGGTTGGCAAATCCTGCTGATAAAAATTCTTATCCGGCATCAGGATTGGTGGGAAACAGAGGAAAAAGAAATGGCGCCCTACGTGGTGCTGCGAGGATTTCTGCAGGATCCTGAAGTGCAGAGCTGGCTCCGGGTGAACCGTTACCGCAGTGTTCTCTGGTTCAACAACGAAGCTATGGAAACCCTGCTGCAGGGCCTTTTTGCTACCGCTGTTATTGAAATTGTGGCCGCGGACGACAGTACGGAAGAAACCTGCGGGAGGATTTCGGCGTGCTGGAAAATAATTGAACAACTCCGGAAATCTAAAGAAAAGTCCGATTATCAGGTGGAAAAACTGCTGGAGGCTGCCCGAAACGGGGAGGAGCCCACAGTGGGGAAGAAGCAGCCTGCAGCCGAAGCTTCCGCAGCCAAAACGAAGACGGATAAAACCTGATTTTCTGCAATTGATAGTGGGGAGGAATTCCTGCTATAAAATTGCGATAAAGCCCATCCGCTGAATACTGCCGGTAATTTACGGATGGGCTTTTTTTATTTTTTCACCAGATTCAGTTTTTCCAACTCCGCAACAATTTCCCGCCGGCCCTTCTCATCGGGCTGCTGCAGGGGCAGCCGGGGATCTCCGCCGTAAAAGCCGGCAGTTTCCATGGCAAACTTTAACCCGCCGATCCCATAAACCCCCGTGGTCAGTTGATTCAACCGTAAAACTTTGAGCTGCAGCTCTCTTGCCTGCTGTAACTTATTTTCCCTGACCAGGCGGAATATATCCACACATATTCCGGGAGCAATGTTGGCCAGCGCCAAAATTCCTCCGGCAGCACCCATAATCAGGCTGGGCATCAGGGTGTTGGCGGTGCCGGTTAATAACTGGAATTCACCGTTCAGCAGGCTGAACACGGAGGACTGGTAGGTCAGATTCCCGGAGCTGTCCTTCATGCCGATAATGTTTTCGTGAGATGCGAGGCGTGCAACGGTTTCCGGGGGCACTTCCAGCCCGGTAAATTTGGGGACGTTGTAAATCAGAATGGGAACAGGGGAAGCATCCGCCACCTGCCGGTAAAAACTTTCTATACTGGCTGGTTTCATCTGGCTTTTATAATAATGGGGCGTAATCACCAGTGCAATCTGAGCGCCCAATCCGGCAATTTTTTTAATAAAGGCAATGGTACCGCGGGTGGATTCCATACCCGCACCCACTATAATACGGCGATCTGCGGGAATATTCTCAACGGCGGTTTCCACAATTTGCAAAGCTTCCGTTTCGGACAACAGCAGGTTCTCGCCATTGGAACCCAGAACAACATACCCGCTTAAATTGAATTCCTTCAGTTTTTTTAAATTGAAGGATAACCGGGACAGGGCGATTTCATCATTTTCAAAAGGGGTGGCTATCGGAGGGAATATTCCGGATAAATCGTACATCAATTCTCCATTTTTTATTTGAGGGGTCAAATTTCCCTTGTTTTTTGAACCGAAAGAAGAAAGGAGATATTAATCAGTGCTTTATTAATCAGTGCTTTCGCTGAGATCTTCACCGTCCAGCTCCGTTAACTCAAACTTGCCTTCCGCTGTACGGCTTAACTTCTGTACTTTCTTTTCAGCTTCATTCAATTTTTTCTGGCAGAACTCGATCAGCAGAACTCCTTCTTCATACATTTTCAATGATTCTTCAATTCCTGCTTCGCCTTTTTCCAGATCACCGGCAATTTCTTCCAGCCGGCTCATGGCTTTTTCAAAGGTCAGACCTTTTTTCATGACTTTCTCCCACCAGTTGCACCTGCGAAATAAACTGTCCGCGAGCCAGCCGCACCTGCACAACATCCAGCGGTGCTATTTGTCTGGAGTTTTTTACAATTTTTCCATTTTTATAACATAAGCTGTAGCCGCGGTTCAGCACATTTTCCGGGTTTAGGGCATTAAGGTGTCTGCCCAAACTATTTAAAAGCTGCTGTTTACCATCGATCTGCCGCTGAATGCCGCGGTCCAGACTGCGGGATAATTCATCCAGCCGCTGTATTTTCTGGTAGATGATGTCCTCCGGGCGCCGGAAAGCATAACTGTTTCTCAGCACCTGCAACTTCTCCCTGCGGCCTTCAATGAACTGCAGCAGGCAGGAATCCATTTTTTCCCGGTAATAAGCCAGAATTCCGGCTAATTCCTGGCGATCTCTCACCACCATTTCTCCCGCAACCGAGGGCGTGGGCGCCCGTTTATCCGCCACAAAATCGGAAATAGAATAATCCACTTCGTGGCCTACTGCGGAAATAACCGGAACAGAAGAATTAAAAATTGCCCGTGCAACAATTTCTTCATTAAATGCCCATAAATCTTCCAGTGAGCCGCCGCCCCGCCCGACAATAATAACTTCTACGTCCGCAAATTCATTCAGGATGCCGATGGCAGCGGCAACTTCTTCGGCGGCGCCGGGCCCCTGCACCCGTACCGGCGCAAGAATGACCTGTACACAGGGAAAACGGCGGCAGACCACACTTACAATATCCCGTATGGCTGCACCAGTGGGAGATGTTACCACGCCCACCATCTGCGGATAGAGGGGAATCGGCCGCTTACGCTCTTCCGCAAACAGCCCTTCCTGAAACAACTTTTTCTTCAGTTGTTCAAAGGCGATCTGCAGCGCCCCCACTCCGGCAGGCTGCATTTGCTGAATTATCAACTGATAATATCCACCGCGCTCATAAACCTGAACTTCACCCTGCACCAGAACTTTCATGCCATCCTGCGGCCGGAAAAGCAAATCACCGGCTTTAAAGCGCCACATGGCGCAGCTTACCTGCGATTTTTCATCCTTTAATGTGAAATAAAAATGGCCGGAAGTATGACGCTTGAAATTGGATATTTCCCCTTCAACCCAGATTCGGGGAATACTGTTTTCCAGCACCCGTTTGACTTCACGGGTTAACTCCACAACCGAATAGACCTTGTCTGGCATATATTTTCAAATGGTTTGAATCGAACCGTGCGGACACTCTGCAAATTATATGAACACTTTAAGATAAAATAAAAATCCCTTTGCCCGGTTAACCTGCCAGAATGAACAACGATTCCTGCCGGTAAACCGGCAAAAAAATCTGCGGGAAAGCAAAGGGATTAAATATTAACGGTTTTTCTTTTTATGACGGTTCTTGCGTAAACGTTTTTTCCGTTTGTGAGTAGCCATTTTATGGCGTTTTCGTTTTTTTCCGCTGGGCATTCCCTCACCTCCTTTAAATTAATTCTGATTTGTTGAATTTCTGATTTGTTCTATCATTTGGCGTGCAGCCTGAGCCGGACCTGAGTTCGGCGCGACCGCGATTAATTTTTCCCAGTTTTCCAGCACCGCATCCATATTACCCAATTGTGCATTTACCACACCCATATTATAGAGTGCATTAGGATGATGTGTGTTTACCTCCAGCGCTTGCTGGAAATAGGTTCTGGCATTTTCCATCTCACCCATATTAAAACAGCATACACCGGCATCCACCAG
>JBAPTX010000435.1:0-3624 GCA_049282375.1 Calditrichia bacterium | reverse complement strand
CATAACCGTTGCCCGCTCCTTTGGGATGATAGGGTTCGCCGGAATCACGCTTGTGCACCAGGTTATATGCGGGAACGGCTTCCACCCGGATTCCTTTTATGGTTCGTGATTCACCGTTGTTCAGTACAATGGCCTCTTTTAATTTTTCTGAAGCCGTTTTGGTGGCAATAACGACGGTCTGTTCCCTGCGGAGTTTATCGATGGCCTGCGGGTCCAGATGGTCGCCATGATGATGGGTAATCAGAATCAGATCCGCTTTGGGCAGTTTGGAATAATCGGCATAACGGCTGACCGGATCGATGTGGATAATGGTGCCGCCGTAATTGAACATCAGTGTTCCATGTCCGATAAAAGTTATTTGCAGGTCACCTTTTTCTGTGGAAATGGTATCGGTTGCAAATGCGGGCCGGGAATTCTGGCTGAACAAAGTGCCGGTGAACAATAAAAAAAATAGAATTAAATATTGTAAATAAATCATAATATCTCCCCCTGAATTTAAATCCGGATTTTGAAAGTATATTTCACTGAAGATACAAAATAATCATATAAAACAAATATTTTTTTAAATCATATCACCCGATATTTAAATTTGAACCGCCGGAATTTTTTTCATTATTAAAAAATCATTGCATTAATCATAAGCAGGAAATAAACTTCAGCAAGCAGTTGGCCGCTTTAACAATCTCATATTCAGGTTTATCAAAGCATGCTTCAATGGAACATCACGATAAAAATGCCCTTTATTATCGAATTAATCATCCGCAGCCTGTTACCCGGTTCTAAACGTTATTTACTCAGGAAAGGAAATTAAAATGATGAAATTACCCTCTGCACAATCCGTAGTGCTCTTGATCCTTTTATTTGCCGCATTTGCCTTTTCTTTTGACAGGCCCACACCCTCTATTAAAATTAACCTGGACTTTCCTGGGCAGCATGATGTTTCCGGTGCCTATGCCACCGGCGATCAGGACATTAAAGCGGGCTTTAGCGTATCCGGTGCGCTCCTTATAAATCCCATGAACCGAATAAAACTTGGCGCAGGCGCAAGCTTTCAGACCAATCGAGTGCCGGATATTTACGGATTGGAAGATGTTGATTTTGCATTTACCCCGCTGTACGGGATTTTAAAATTTACCCCGGTAACATTCGAAAACGTTCATCCTGAACTTGTGGGACATCTGGGTTATAATTTCATGCGGGGTTCAGACCTTTACAAAGAAAATTTCGATTTAAGCGGCTGGCTTTACGGCGGGCTGGGATTGGGATTTACCTTTAACAAGCGCATATATGTTGATTTCATGTATAAAGTTCATCAGGGAAAAGCAAACCCGGTGGAAGGCAGCAGCGGTTCGGAAATTGATATTCAATATTCCTATTTTACCGCAGGGTTCGGCTTCTACTTTTAGTCACTTGTTGAATGATAACAATGAACAATGAAATGACTTCCGGCTTAAAAATCACCTTTTTACTTCATTCTTTAATTTCAGGATTGGTGGGGTTCCAGCACCTGTTCTTCCCGAGAATATGGACCGGCCTTGCCGGAATGGAAATAACGGAAACAGTAACCTGGCGCCTTATCGGTGCTGCACTGCTGGCATTTTCAGTCAGTTCCTGGATGGCTTTTAAGGAAGATAACCTGAACAGGGTACGAATTATAATCCTGATGGAAATGGTCTGGTCCTTTCTGGGCGCCGGTATTATTCTGTGGGGAATTTCAGCGGAAGGTCTGCCGGAAATGGAATGGGTGAATGTCATCCTTCTGCTGCTGTTCGGAATTCTATTCACCCTTTATTATGTCCGTTCCCGAAAATCAGCCGGATCATAAGTTCCGGGATATGACCGGTTCCTTTCCCGTTCCTTTTCTGTCCTTCATAATAATCAGGGCTGTTCCCAGAATACCCGCCGCAAGCAGGCCGAAATCTTCTTTTATCATTAAGTTAACCGCCGCACTGAACCCCAGCAGAGACCAGAGAAAAGGGATAACCAGTAAATATTTTGGAACCCTTTTTACTGTCAGCAGCAATATTCCGAAAGTAAATATGGTCGTGGGACAGGGGGCGCCGAAGGTGGGCATGGCGGGATATGCATGGCCGAACGCATAACCCAGCAGCGGATAAACCAGCAATGCATAAATCAGGAAGAGTGCGCCTGTAAGGCCATAAAGGTTGGCCTGGAATTTAAAGGAAAGATTCGTTTTAATAATGCCGGCAACCAAGAATAAAATTGCCTGAACGATATACAGCATAGCGAAGATATAAGCCGCCGGGTTAATGGCGGTAAAAAACAGCAGGTGATAGACAATTCCCATCCATAACCAGAAAATGGCCAGGATCAGTGAAATAATTCTGCCAGCAGCCTTCCGCGGTTTCAGTGTCAGAAAAATAGCCACAAGCGCCAGCAGATACAGGACAATCTGCATAGGCCAGATGGTCAGATTATACTTCTCAAAAACACTTAAAAACTGTTCAATCGTGAAAGGAATATTCATTGAACCGCTCCCCTGTTTTGAGAAAAGTTACGGCAACAATCCGAATTCGGCCGCCCACTGCAGAAACCCGGGATGAATTGCTTCCCATTCTTTTACCAGAAAACTGCCGCTTTCATCCCTGAATACATTATTTTTCAACTCCCTGAGAAACCCGCGCCCCTCTGCCCGATATACTTCGGCAGCCTGCATAAGGAATACCACCTGATACCAGGCATAATTCTCCACTCCCACCTGCACACACAGATTCTCAAAATCCTGCAGAGAGGTGTGGGCCGGATTGAGTGTTTTCAGCAGTAGCACGGACACCTCCTGCCAGAGTTCATTTTCACGGGGAAAATTTTCTTCCAGATAGGCGTAGGCGAAGTAGGTTGCGGTAAATTCAAACGTCCATTTATTGGTAAAGACGATTCCATATTCCCGGGCATAAATATGTCCAAGCTCATGAAACCCGATCAGGGCGGTAAAGCGGTTGACAATTTCTTCAATGGTCAGCGAATATTTATTTTCCAACTGTTTACCGGCAACGGCGGCGGAAATGATTTTTGCCAGATCGTGGCGGGAATCCGCAGGTATGCAGACAATAAAAGGCGGCCCGGAAACAAAGGGGACTCCGTAGGGAATACCGGTAACCCCGGCCCAGTCTGTGGAATCCAGCACGGCCAGCACCCACGATTCCTGCACACCGAAATTCTGTTGAAAATATTCTGCGGATTTCCCCAGCAGACTGCTGATACCGGCAGAGCGGTCCTTAAATCCCCGGGAATACCAGGAAGCTGCCGGGCCTTCACACTTTTCGAGATTTAATTCCCTGATTTTTTCCGTCACAGACTGGGCCTGTGCTGCCTGAGCCGTTATCAGGAACAAAACCATTATGATACATCGCATCATCTGCCCGAACCCTGTTTTTACCTGAGGGATGATTGCCGAAAAAGCTGCTTCGGAACCGGTCAGGCAGGTAAATAAAATCACAAAACAGGGGT
The DNA here is from genome assembly GCA_049282375.1 of Calditrichia bacterium. GTDB lineage: Bacteria > Calditrichota > Calditrichia > RBG-13-44-9 > RBG-13-44-9 > JBAPTX01. The sequence goes on along the minus strand of JBAPTX010000435.1, from coordinate 156 downwards.
AAGCAAACGGATAAAAAAATTTGGAAGCATTTTATCTGAGAGAATAATAAATCAACCTGCTATTATTTCTGCTCTCCATCGCCAGCTTTTTCCTCCTCGCCCCAGGTCTTTTTGAGATAACCGGCACGTCCGGAACCCACTTTATAGTTGTAATAG
>JBAPTX010000434.1:0-3015 GCA_049282375.1 Calditrichia bacterium | reverse complement strand
AACCGAACTCTGATCAACTTTGCCGCGTTCGATACAATTAGATAATCTTTTTAATAAATCTTCCATTTTCTTCTCATTTCATAAACTAGTAACGATTCTAATGGTCCGAATTCAAATACTGCATTCGCATCTGATAAGCTGATTTAAACGGATCATTTTCTGCGTTTGGCTGCCGGAGCCGCCGGCTGAATTCATGATAAACATCTTTTAGCGGGCGGTAAACTTTAGTATCCCGGGGTGATTTACGCTGGGATTCATTGAGTTTTACAAACTGATTCGTCAAATTGCGGAGGGAAAATTTTGGATCATCCTGTTTTAAATAAACCCATGCGGCATGAATGGCAGCTCCCAGTGCCGCACCCTCCCCTTTCACCGGTACGGTCTCCGTTTCAAAAACATCCGCGATCATCTGGCACCAGGCTTGCGACCGGCTGAGTCCGCCGGTCAGCCGGATTTCCCGGGGCTGCAGCGGCATCCGCCGGAACCCGTCAAACAGATTCAGCACATGCCCCTCCAGAACACTGCGGGCCAGAATTGCCGGGGAAAAATCCCTCAGTTCAAATCCAAAGTAAAATGGCCTTGCATGGGGCAAATCCGGGGTGCGCTCTCCGCTGTACCAGGGAAACAGCAGCCGACCCTCATTACCCGGCGGTGTTCGCTGTAAGACTTCATTAAAACGCTCATGATTCCAGCCCTCTGCCCGCAGCAGTTCATCATACCCGTTCGCCATATTGGACACGCACACCAGAGGCAGGTAGCGCCCGGTGCTGTCGCAGAAGGCGGCAATTTCGCCTTCGGGATCAATAAAGGGTTCATCAAAAACAGTATAGGCGGTGCCGCTGGTTCCCAGGCTGATGGTCACGATTCCCGGCACAACATTCCCGGTGCCCACTGCACCGTACATATTATCGCCGCTTCCGGCATCAATCAGACAGTCCGGGGAAAATCCGAATTGATCTGCCAGTTCCGGCGAAATATAACCCACAGGGTGATCCGATGGTTTTACCGGCGGCAGTTTTGAAATCAGATCCGGCGAGATGATTCCGCAGACTACTTCAGACCAGTGGCCGGACGCCGGTTGACGCAGCGCCATACCGGACACGTCTCCCGGCTCCATTACGCGTATACCGCCCCTTTTTCCTCCGGTTAACAACCAGTTGAGGTAGTTATGCACCAGAAAAAAAGTCGCGGTCCGCTGCGCTGCTTCGGGCTCGTGCCGGTAGAAATGAAATATTTTACCTGCGGTGTATCCGGGGCGCTGAGTATTCCCAATCTCATCAATCATCCTTTGCTGACCGCCCGTTTTTTCAGTTAAGATGCGGCATTCTTCCCCGCTGGAAACATCGTTCCACAATTTGGCGAGCGGCCGGGTCAGGTTTCCATCGGAATCAAGACAAACCAGCCCATGCTGCTGACCGGACACGGCAATTGCTCTGACCTCCGAAAACGGGAATGCTTCAGATTTCATCCGGGTGAAAAGCTGCCGGAGCGCCATCAGCCACATTTCCGGATTGGCTTCGGAAAGCGCCGGATCATCGGAAGGTTTCACTCCATCTACGGTGTTGAACTGAGGCAGATCGCGGTCGTAATTCAGAAAATCTGAATATTCAATGCTTCCGCTATCGGTGTTAATGCAGATTATTTTTGTGCTCTGGGTGGAAGAATCAATTCCGAGAAAAAGGTTCATTTTCTTTCCCGTTTTCGGTTCAGAACATAAAGTGTTAGCGGTAACATAAAAATGCAAGCAAAATTTTCAGTAAGGCGGCAGACAGTACGGATCAGTTGCAGGAATCACCCGAGACTGGCAGGATGCAGTTTGCGCCAGTACTGCTCCAAAACTTCCGCTTCCACCGGCTGAATTCCGGAACGGTGAAATTGCAGGGTTCCCGCCAGCAGGGCCTTTTGAGCCGCTTCCCATACCGAACCGCCATTTGCCAGCACTGCACAGATAACCGCCGTTACCTGATCCCCGCAGCCGGTTTCATCCGACTGTTTTGCCGGAAATTGAATGTCCGGCACTGAAATATGCAGACGGGTTTGCTCGTTAAACAGGTATCCGCCCTTTGGCCCGTGGGTAATAAGAACATTCTGCACTCCTTTTTTCAACAGAATATCCGCTGCCCTGCCGGCGCTGTTGAAATCCTGAACTTTCCGGCCGCTTAAAATTTCCGCTTCATGAATATTCGGTTTCAGGAAGTAAATCTCCGGATAGATTTCTTCAGAAAACGATGATTCAATACCGCCGGGATCCAAAATAACTTTGATGTGGTTTGCCGCTGCTTTTTGCACAGCATGTAATACGACTTCTTCGGGAATTTCCAGGGCCATCATCATGAATTTTTCTCCCGGGGAGGATTCAAAAAGCGGCGCCGCCCGTTCAATATCTTCCGGGCTGAAGTTCTCGTTTACACCGGGCAGCACATAGATCTGATTGCTGCCGTTTTTATCCACAGGGATAAGGGCAATTCCCGGAAATTTCGCCCCATTTTTCTCAAAATTTTCAAATACGATATAATCTGTATTGACACCGGCCTGCTGCAGCGCTTCGATCGGCGGACGCCACAACCCGAAGGGATCACGGCTGCTGCGCCCGATCATGGCCACCCGCCCTTTTCCTAAAATAACGGCGGCCATTTGCGCCATATTGCGTGCTTTACCGCCGGGACCGATACTCAGTTTGCCGCCAAGGGTCAGTTCTCCGCTTTGCAGGAGCCGCGGAACGCCAAGCCCGATAATATCAGTATTCAACCCCCCGGGTACGATGATGACAGAATTTTCCATTGCGCTCTCCGGATTTATTTCTGAAGCTCTAAAATCAAGTTTTTTCCTTATTTCAAATTAATAAAAAACCAGTAAAAACCGCATTGTAAATTGAAAGAACTGCGGTTTCAACCTGAGATTTGTATCTTCTTTTCAGATAAACATATCCCAATTTTTATTTGAACCCTGCCTCTTTTTTTCTTAACATGTTAGCGCTATCATTTGCGGATTCAAAATTTTCACAAGGAGCGATAA
>JBAPTX010000433.1:0-23871 GCA_049282375.1 Calditrichia bacterium | reverse complement strand
GAAATGGATCGCCTGTGGGATGAAGCAAAAACCCGCAACGCCAAATCATAACGATGCTTATGGGATTCAATTTAACCGCATTTCTCATTGCTCTCTCCTTTACTTTACACATTTGGGTAATTTTCACACTGCTGCAGCAGAAAATACCTTCCCTGTTTGTATCCGTCTTTATTTATTTAAATCTTTTAGTGGCAGTTGTAGAATTTACAACCTTGTTCTTTTTTGCTGGATATTTCAGCCTGCCGTTTCTGATTATTTTTAAAATCAGGTTTATCGCTCAGGCTTTTATTCCTCCGGTTCTTTTCCACCTGAATCAAAATTATATCCTGAGCAAAGAACTGCCCAGGTTCAATTTTAAAAATGTGATATTTTTGGGAATCAGCCTGGCGCTCAGTGTTCTGGCTCTCAGCAATCAGCTCACCGGCGGTCTGATTATAAAAAACGGGCTGGTTTATCCCCAATACACTGTCTGGTATTGGCTCTTCCTGTTGTATTTCTACATCACTTTTTATTATATGCTGCTGGAATTTATACGTAAGTATCGGTATGCCAGACGCAGGACGGAACAGAATACATTAAAGCAAATACTGAATTTTCTGCTGCCTGCCGGAATAATAGCCTTTTCACTGAATAACCTGTTGCCGTTTTGGGGACAGTTACACCCCTTATTTTTTCTGAGTTATCCTCTAATTTCCTTATTAATATTAGTGGTTACGTTTCGTTTTAATATGCTTGATTACAACATTGAGATTGCAAACTCAATTTCATTTTTTGTATTAACTGCTTTTTTCTTAGTCTTGCTTTCCGTTTTCCCCATGGAAACGCCATTACCGGCAGCGCTCCTGGTAATTCCTTTAATACTGCTGATGCATCCGATAATATTGTTTATCCAAAGGCAGTTCAGGCATATCATTCGCAGGCAGCCCGCAGAAGAGGATTACAGCCTTGAAGGGGAATTGGTGAGTTTGACCACCCAACTGGGTCAGTATTTCAATGAACAGGATCTTTCCCGTTTTCTCGCTTTATTTTCCGCCCGGGTTCTTCGCTGCACCAAATCTGCAGTTCTGGTTTCCCGGTTTGATGTCCGTCCCTACCAGGTGGTTTACAATGATGGTTTCGGTTCTGATTTTTTTGAGAAAATTATGGAAAAACCATCGGCTTCCATTGCCAATATTCTGGAGACATGCAGGGAAGTGATAAATAAATTCAGCTTACCGGGGCAGGATCCCTTAATTCCAGAATTGGAAAAAGCCAAAGTTTACCTGGCCATTCCCCTTTGCAGCGGCGACAATATGGTTGGCTTTTTGTTTCTTGGAGGGGAACGGTCCATGGCTTACTTTTCGGAAAAGGACATACGGTTTACCAGCCTGTTTGCCATACTGGCTGCAAATGCCCTTCAGAATGTGTATGCCATTACAAAGGCCATTCAGCGGGAAAAAATGGCTGATCTTGGTTTGATGGCGTCCCAAATGGCACACGATTTTCAATCGTTTATTACCCTGGTAAAACTAAGCGCCAGCGAAAACCTTTCCCTGATGCATAATGCCAATTATATGGAGAAACTGGTTAAAGATCTGATGAACTATACCCGGCCGCAGGATATGCGCTTAAAGCCGATAAACATAAACCAGTTGCTGGATATGAGTCTGGACCTTGTTCATATCCCCAATACGATTCTGGTGGAAAAGCATTATGGGGACAGTCTTCCTGAAATACGGGTGGACAGCAATCAATTAAGAAGGGTTTTTGTTAATCTTTTTGAAAACAGTATTCAGGCGATGAATACAGGCGGCGGCCGTCTAAAAATATCCACCCGGCCACTCCGTCAGCTTTCCCCCGTAAAAAGGAATCCCTGGATTTATATCGAGATACTGGATGAAGGAACCGGAATTCCCGAAGAATTTTTGGAGAAAATTTTTGATCCCTTCTTTACAACACGCAAGCATGAAGGAGGTAATGGAATGGGGCTGGCCATTGTAAAGCAGATTATTACTCGGCACCGGGGCTTTATTGATGTAACCAGTAAGTTAAATAAAGGCACTATTTTCAATATCCGTTTACCTTATTTGCTACAGGAGTAGTTTTATGGATGTACCCCGAAATATTCTGGTTGTGGAAGACAGTGTTGTCTGGTGTGAGAGCTACCGCCGCTGGATTGGCAATGATTATAATATAAAACTTGCTTTCAACAAAACCGAAGCGATGGAATTAAATGAATCCTTTGATCCTGATTTAGTAATCCTGGATCTGGGTCTGCCGCAGATAAAGGATGGACTCGAACTGCTGGATGAATTTGTAAAAAAAGGCACAGATGCTCAGATCATTGTGGTGACCTCCTTCAAAGATCATCAGTATGCCCTGGAAGCACAGCGCAGGGGCGCCTATTCATACTTTTCTAAAGGGGAGAATATAGAAGAGGAGCTGCCAAATCTGGTAAAGCAGGCAATGAAGATGCTTCAGTTGGAGAGGGAAAATAAAGATCTTCGTTCCCGGCTCCGGGAGAATATTCATTTCGACAATATTATTTCAGTAAGCCTTCCCATGCAGAAAGTACTGCAAATGATTGAAAAAGTGAGGGAAAATACTGAACCGGTTCTCCTGACGGGTGAATCCGGGGTAGGGAAAGAGGTTATCGCCCGCCATCTTTTTGAACGCAGTACACGCTTCACCACTAATTTTATTGCGATCAATTGTGCAGCTTTGCCTGCCAATTTGCTTGAAAGTGAATTGTTTGGATATGAAAAGGGAGCCTTTACCGGCGCTATTCGCGCTACGCGCGGCAAACTTGAACTTGCCAATGACGGGGTATTGTTTCTGGATGAAATTGGGGATATGCCCATGGAATTACAGTCCAAATTACTGAGGGTTCTGGAAGATAAAAAATTCTTCAGACTGGGGGGTGAAAAAGAAATCCAGGTGAATTTCCGGCTGGTAAGCGCCACCAATAAAAATCTTGCCGAACAGATTAAAGAAAATAAATTCAGGGAGGATCTGTATTACCGCATTAATGTGATTCCCATTCAGATACCGCCACTGCGGGACCGGCCGGATGACATCCCTGCTCTTATTAATTTTGTGGTGGAAAAATTCTGCCGGGAAAACAATCTGACTCCGCCGAAGATTACCAGCAGGGCGATAGCTTTTTTATCCCATCTTCACTGGGAAGGCAATGTGAGAGAACTGGAAAATACGATTAAGCGCCTAATCATTACCAAACCGGACTTTATCGATTTGGCGGATTTGCCCCCTGATATTTTAGAATCCTCCAGTAATTTTCTGGATGAAGCCCTTGCCAATGAACTGTCGCTGGAGGAAGTATCCCGTCTTTATGTAAAAATGGTGCTGGATCTTAAAAAAGGCAACAAAAAAGAAGCCTGCAAAACGCTTAAAATAAATTACCGAACTTTAATGAGTAAACTGAATTAATTGCAGGATTCACAATCTGCAAATTTCGTCGATTGCAGTTTTTGCAATCTTCTCAAGCTCATTATCCCCTGTCTATAAATGTTTAACCTGTTGTTAAATAGAAAATTAGGTTCATTTTTAATTTTCTGGCAGGATATTTGACTTTATTCCCGGTAGATTTTAAAACATAAAAGGGGATAATTGATGAAAGTATTAGTTTACGAGACCAGCAAAGACAGGGCAAAGTTAATAGAAGATTTACTGGGCAGTTACCGGTACAAAATTTTTATGCATCACGATAATCATGCTTCAATAAATCAGGTATTAGATATTAAACCTTCTTTAATTATCATGAATGCCAATCATAGAGAACATGTGGAAATGCTGGAAAAATTAAAAAAGCACAGCAGACTTTCTAAAATTCCCGTTATTCTGATTTCCAATCTTGACCATTCGGAAATTATTAATCAATTAAGTGATCTGCCCAATGTGGATTGCCTGACTGAACCGATTAAAATCAAGAATTTCCGCCATGTTATTGAACGGTGGGTAAATTTCCGGAGCCTTTATTTGAATTAAAATGGAGCAAATATAACAAGGATGTTGATTAAACGGGCTCTTCTGTATTGGAGCCCGTTTTTTTGTCCCCGCTCTGCAAACCACTATATAAAAATCGATCTAACAGGTTGTTGAATTTCGTCCATCTGCTTCCGTGAATCCGGTCATTTTCCAGAATACGAATAGCGGCATTAGTTGTAATATCAACCTTTTCTAAAAGGGAAAGAACCAGCGCTTCAAGTGTCATAGGTACTACCGCCGCACCCATCTCCTTCTCACCGGCGGAACTGAGTGCCGCATGCAGCAATTCCATACGGAGCTCCTCCGGGAAATCCGGTATTTGTTTAATAGCATCCTTTACTTTTTCAAAAGCCAGAACAGCCGGCCCCATTAATCTGCCTTCATCGGAATAATCGATAAATCCTTCCACTCCAAAAGAAGTGGGATTTCCCAGGTGGTGCAGCAAAATTATGGATTTCAGCTTGTCAGGATTAATTTGCGGGTAAATACGGTACAAGCTATCCGCCAGTTCAAAAAGGCAGACCAGATGTTCCAGGGTTCCGTAAAGGTAATTATGATGCCATAGTTTACCGGAAGGCATTTTGATGAATTCTAAAAGCGCATTTTCATCAGGAAACAGATTTTGAATTAGATTTTTTAGAAGCGGGTGTTTGATTGTGTTTAAATGAAGGGTTAACTGTTTCTGTAAAGCATTCACATCTTTTCCGCTTTTTGGCACCAGTTCATCCAGATTTTCTCTCTCGTCTTTTCTTGCCAGGCGAATTTTTTCAATATGCAATTCCCTCGAATCCCGGAATAACCGCACCTGTCCCTTAATTTTCAAGAGATCACCAGCTTTTAAATTCTGTTCAAGTTCTTCAGGTGCCTTCCAGTATTTTGCGGTAAGGCGCCCGGTAAAATCCCCGAGTTCCAGAACCAGGTAGGGATCTCCATCTTTTTTGGTTTTAATTTCCTTTTTGCGCAGAACACAAAAACCGGTATAAGATTCCCCCGGCTCCAGTTTTTTCAAACCCTTTGCCGCCATTTAATTTCTCCCCTTTTTCAAAAAGTTCAGACAGATACATTGCCATCGGTTAACTCGGGACAGCTCTTAAACGATTTGGAATACCTGTAAATCTACAATAGCCGGGATTTTTTTCAAAATAAAATTGCCAAAGCTTGAAATTGTTTTGAAAGCAGGCTTAAATTGAAATTGATAAAAGAGGAATTGCACTTTGAAGTTTGGGCTGATTTCCGATACGCATGATCATCTACCTGAAAGCGCTGTTAAAGCTTTGAAAAATTCGGATTTGATTATTCATGCCGGAGATATTGGCAATGAGAAAATTTTGAAAAGGCTGGGGGATGTTGCGCCTGTCAAGGCTGTTTATGGTAATACGGATATCTATTCCATAGCCTCAATCCTGCCCTCGCGTCTCTGTTTGAAATATGAAGGCATAACCATCCACGTGCAGCATAATATTGGAAATATTAAAAACTTTATCTGGAAAATGAAGCGGGGGGATATTGAAGATAAACCGGGCTTGGTTGTTTTCGGCCACACCCATCATCCCTATTTTCAACAATTTGACAAATGTTGGTTTGCAAATCCCGGGAGTGCCGGTATACCCCGAGGTGGTGTTCTGCCAACTGTAATGCTGCTGGAAATAAAAGAGGGTAGAATTATTAACCATCAAATCATAAAACTATAGTTTGTCCCACCCCGAAAAAAAATCCGGTTAAAATTCAGTAACCGGATTTCCAAAAAAAAACACCTTTAACAACTTATCAGGCATAAATTTCTTTTTCATTACAACGGCAGACTTTTATGTTTTTTGTCTGGTATTTCCAGCTATCGCTTTCTTCGGAATAATACGAATCTACCTTTTTAACAAAGGTATAAACATCACCGCATTGCAAACATGCCAATCCGGTTTTTTGAGCCTTTGCGGCCTTTGATGCGAAATCCTGTTTCTTTGCCATAAACACTTACTCCTGTTCTTTAAAATACTACTTTTTTAACTTAAACTGTTTTTTCCCGCAAATCGGTTTGCTTACTTCTGATTTGATCAAAGGTTTCTCTTAAAATCGAAAATTGATTAGGTCCCTCCAGCCGGGCCTGTTTGGCAGCATACTCGCCTTTTTCCAGAGCTTCTTCCCCTAAGGCGCTTAAATGGTGAAAAGGCACCATTCCTATACTTGTATAAAAATCATAAACCTGCCCCTGCGCCCAAATTTTCTTTTCCGAAACTTTTTTCAGAACTTCATGCAGGAATCGTTTGATATTCTCTTCTTCCTTTTTATCTGTAAGTACTACAAATGTATCGGCCGAAAGGTGGAAAATATAATCAGTATCTGCTATGTACGGCAATAAGATTTGCAAAAACTCCCGCACTGCCAAATTATCCAGATCCTGTCCGTGTTCTTTAATTTGAAAATAAATTTTAAAGTAAAGCAAACTGAGCGGTGTCTGTGATATGTTCGCCCGCATCCATTCTTTGGGATAAATAAAGTTAAATGCATTTATATTTTCAACTTCTGTTATAGGATTTAAATAATTATAGCGGGCCAACTGCTTTAAACTTTGTGTTCTACTGAAAATAGTGGCTGCCTGGTTAGTAATGGTTTGCAGAATGCGCTTGTGCTGCTCCTTAAAATTGCGGGGGCGTTTACTTTCCAGACACACTGCCCCAACCACATTTTTATCTCCGGAAACAGGAACACAAATTAGGGATAAATAGTCTTTACCCGGTGTCTCCTGTTCACTGAACCGGGGAACATAATTCTCTTTTGAAGAAAAATCTTCTACTAACAATGACTGATTTTTTCGCAAGACCCAGCCAATGAGGCCTTCAGTGAGATTGGCAGTTTTGCCGGGTTTCAGGTTGCCGGTCCCGCCATTCAGCCGGATAATTTCAGCCTGCTTATTTTCTGTCTTTTTTGCTATAGAGATACGTTCGCAATCTACTATCCCGGGTATTTTCCCCATCAGGTAATCCCAAAGTTCATCTTCTGTCCGGATCCGGTTCATTTCGCAACTGGATTCAAATAAAATATTGGAAACCCAGTTTTCTGTTTCATATTCATATAATTTGTTACTGTTAACCAATTGGGCTGTAACCAGAGCTGCAAAACTTTGTAGAATTTCCAGGTCTTCACTTCCATAGGCTTCTTTCACTTTGGAATCTGCACATAAAACACCAATAACAAAATCATTGTAGTAAACCGGCACTCCGGCAAAAGATTGAACATTATGTTCATTATTCTGATGATAAGGCAGAATATCACTGTCCTGAGGTAAATGGTTTTCGATTAAAGATTTTTTATTTCGCAATATTAGGCTGGGAAGCCCCTTGTAGATATCGAATGGGGTTTTATTGATGGCTTGGTCTTGCTGATCACTTGCCATATAACGCGGTTGAAACTGCTTTTTAGAATAATTTGCAAGAAGCAGAACAACGGTATCGGAAACAAGAACTTTTTTTGCCAGATGAAGGCTGTTGTGCAAAAAATTTTCGAAAATTTCTTCCACATCGGGATCATTGTCCAGTTCAAGCCAATCCTGACTATCCTCGTTTAATTCGGGAAACTCACCGGAATCTGAAGATTCGGGTTCATCATTTTCCTGATAAAAATAATAGTATGTAAGGAAGAGCAGAAAAGCTGCAAAAATAAATTTAATGACAAACCAGGTTGTGGAGGTGGGTAAAAAGCCAAGTACTGCCAATAAAACAATACCAATAAGGATGGAAAGATTCCCAAACTTCTGCGCTATAAGCCCGAAAATGTTATTCAGCATTTATAATTGTTCTTTTGGGGCAATATAGGAAATGCCTCAGATAAAGTCCATTTAATATTAAAAACCCGAACAGCCAGAAAAGCAACAAAACGACTAATGGGGCGTGAAAGCCTTAGTTATCGTCGCCAACCAACTGTATGCCCTTTTCGGTAACATTTCCTGAATCAGATTGCAAGGAATCCGAAATCAGTGTTGAACTTTGAAAATTACCGGGAGAGGGCGCCTGATTAATTCCCGAACCGCCGGGCAGTTTGGATGCTGCTGGATAATAGGTCTGGTTTCCGGTGGTAGTATCTACAGAATTGTTGAAAACCAGGAACATGCTGACCGTGGCCAAAACCAGGGCCGAACCCACTACAGGCACTTTCCAATTCTGTAACTGCTGCGGAATAAAATGCGATCTGCTGTCGAACTGATAAATTTGCTGATGCAGACGATACTCAAAATCGGGGGAGGTGGACATAAAGGGAAGCTGGCTTAAGGTTTGGCCTATATACTGGAGCTGGCGGACAACCTCAGAACAATTTGGGCACAACGTTAAATGATCTTCTAACTCCCTTCTATTCGATTGGGATAGTTCTCCATCCAAATAACTGGAGAATTGTTCCTTTAATTTGTCACATTCAGACATAGGCAATCCTTTCACTGGTTAAATCACGCCTTTCGGCTCTTGCTCAAATAAAAATTTTAAATCTTCCTGCAATTTCAACCGTCCCCGGTTTACCCGGGATTTTACTGTTCCTAACGGGATATTCAAAATCTGGCTGATTTCTTCATATGCAAATCCCTGAACATCCCTTAAAATAATTACTTCTTTAAATTTCGGCGGCAATTTTTCGATTGCCGACTGAATCATATTCTCTTTTATAGAACCATCTACTTTGCGTTCCGGACTATGTTCCCGGTCCGGTATATCATAATCCCGTTCTTCATTTACAAAATTACTGACAGAAAAAATTTTGTGCCGCTTCCGCCGCCGCAATTCTGTTTTTGCCAAATTCCCGGCTATTGTATATACCCAGGTGGAAAATTTGGCGATCTCCTTATAATAATGCTTATTTTTATATACCCTTAAAAAAGTTTCCTGGACAATATCTTCGGCATCTGTTCTATTACTGACAAATCGGTAAACAAAATTCAGCAACTGATCTTTATATCTTCGGACAAGTGTATCATAAGCTTGAATATCCCCTTGCTGAAAGCGGGCAATCAGTTGTTCATCCGTTATCGATGGTTTCTTCTTCTCACTAAGTTTTGTCGTCATATCAAAAATCGCATTTTTTACTTGAGGTGTATATCAAAGTTCCGATAAATTTTTAACAATTTATGACCCTGTAAGTTAAAATGTCAAGAGCTATTTTGGGGTCAGAATGTGCTGATTTTAATGATTTTTCCGCATCGTACAGCCAATAAAAAACCTTTTCAATTTCTTCTTTTTGCCAATTTTTACTTTGTGTTTCATACTGAGAAAAATATTTGGGATAAATTGCCAGAGTTTTCATTGCCAGATCCCGCTTATAGGTTCCGCTTCTCTGGAAACCCTGAATACACCACATAATAGAAAAATGCCGCAGTAGCTGACTGATAAACTGTTGTCCGGATACCCCGCTTTCCAGCAGATGGTGAAGCAGGAATAAAGCCTTTTCCGGCATGCGCTCTGCAAGGAGCCGGTTGTATTCAAAGATATCCTGAGTAACATACACTCCGGCAATCTTTTCAATATCTGCAACTTCGATCAATTCTTTATCTTCATGGTAATGGGATATTGTGGCAATCTGGGTTCGCAGATCAGTCAGTTGATTTCCTACTAAAAAGTGCAGCATATCTATTGCATCCGGAACGGTTTCTTTACCAAACTTTTTAAATTCAGTTACAATAAAGTCTTTAATTTCGTTCTGCCTCAGCGGCAGCAGGTGAACACTTTTTATATGGTCTTCCAACGGTTTTAACCGGGTGTTGTATGTTGATGTTATATTTCCATGAAGAATAAGACAGATGTTTTTTTCCATTCTATCCAGAAAATGAATCAGTTTTTTAACTTCTTCTTTTTTCAAAACCTGAGCTTCCCGCAGTATAACCATTTTTTTATCAGAGAAAAGGCCCATGCCCGCTCCCAGATTAAACACAGCGTCCAGTCCGCTTTCGGTCGCATAGCGTACAAAATAATTCAGCTCACGGTCAATTTCACCAATAAATTCCTGTCGTAATCTCTGAATCAGATTGTCCGCCAAAAGGGTCTCTTCACCATAAAGAAAATATGCGGGTTCTATTTTACCCGCCCCAATCTCTCTGATTGCCTGCTGATAATATATTCTTCTGCCTGCCATTAGTCTATGGTTGCTACTTGATAAATTGTTTTTATTCTTACAGCAAATAAATTAATATAGGGAGTAAGTTCTATTTAATAAATGAATTTTTAAATCCCGGGCAAAAGTATCCATCAGGCATTGATCATTATAAAAGGAGGAGCTTTTATGAACAAAGGGCTATGGCTGTTATTGGTATTAACCTTAATAACCCCGATATTTTCTAATCCGGTGTTAACCTGGCATGAAGTAGAGTTTGATGCCGCCAGCAGAGAATTGCAATTGCTGACACAGGCGGGCATTATTGAAGTTGAGAATCAGGGAGACGGCCACGGCTGGATGACAGCATCGGATTATGAGCATTTCTCCGGCCGGTTTAATTTTAACATTCTGAAAAGCGAAAAGCGCGTTGTTAAACCCCTGAACTTAAATGCTGCGGACAGCCTGGGACAGGTACTGGAACAGCATGTCTTGAGTTTCCCTGTTCAGACGGCAATCGGATTGGGATATGATGGCGAGTATTTCTATCTTGCCGATTTCGAGAATCAGGAAGAATACATCCATAAGCTGGATCCCAATAATAATTTTGTGGTGAAAAAATCTTTTCCCGCACCTGCTATCTCTTTCCCATACTGCTGGGGCATAACTTATAATGCCGGGGTGCTTTATATTGTGAACCCCCTGGAAGACCGCATTTTCAAAACAGATACCAGCGGCGCCAGCATCGGCAATTTCTTTACCACCGGCGGGGCGCTGCCGGCAGGGTTGGGATACCGGGATGGTATTTTATGGAATTCAGACCTGGGAGACCTCTTTGCCTTTCCCCAGATTCCCGAAAAAATGGTTAAAAGAGATACCACCGGCGTCTTTAAAGGAAGTTATACGTTGGCCTTTACTCACAATGGCGTCGCCGCTCATGATTCGGCAGTGTTCGCCGGCCGCAATAAAAATAACGGGAAACTGATTGTGGCCTATGATCCGGTTACTTTCACTGAAAAGTTTTCATTCCCGTCCCCGCTGGATTATCCGAACGGACTTGCTTTTGACGGGCAGTATCTGTGGATCAGCGGCAATCATTCCGGGCAACATTATATTGTTAAAGTCGATGTCGGTGTTCAGCCGCCGCAGCCCCCGCAGGTCAACTGGAATAACTTGACTCTGCTGGATAACGGCAAATTCAACAACCGTTTTAATGCCGCTTTTGACTCTGAAGGGAATGTTCATGCGGTATATGCCACCCAGGTGGATATTCAGAGCAGTACCAAGGAAATAATGTATGCCACCAATAAATCGGGTGTGTGGGAGCTGCGCCGGATTACCCGTGATAATTTACCCGATGAACTGCCGGTAATTGCAGTGGACCAGAACGATGTGGTACATGTGGTATGGAATGGTTATGTACCGCTGGAAGATGATATCGAAATATTTTACAGTAATAATTTGAGTGGTGAGTTTTCTCCAAAACTGCAGATTACCAGCAAGCTGGCGGATGGTATCGATGGCCATGCCTTTCCCAATTTTAAAATGGCCACGGATGGAACCATCCATTTTACTTTCAGCAGTTATCCCTCTTCCGGGGTCCAGGAAATTTATTATGCCACACATCATCAGGGGATTACTCAGACACCGGTTAACGTGAGCAATAATGCGGTGGGGGATTATGACCCGATCATTCTGCTGGACGGGCAGGAAAACCCCCACGTTTTCTGGTGCTACTGGGGCAGCCGTCTGTACCACGTAACCCCCTCAGGCAGTAGCTGGATTCCCGAAGAAATTACCCACATGGGCTGGACCCGCCCGTCAGCCGCTTTGGATGATCAGGGTTATATCCATTTTGCCGTCACCGATGGCAGTATGATAAAGTACGGCAATAACATTTCCGGTAATTTTACCGTAACAGATACCCTGGCTCAGCATGCCGCCAGTTGCTTCTATCCGCAAATGGTTACGGACAGCACCGGCAACCTTCATCTGACTTATCATTCATTCGGGGATTCGACCACTACCTGGCCGGGAAACGGGGAAATTTTTTATACCAACAGCCAGCTCTGGTCAGATGGCACCTTCCCGCAAAATATTTCTAATCTTGCCGGAGAGCAGGAGCTTTATCCCGGGCTTGCGGTGAAAAGTTTTAATACACGTGTTGTGGGCTGGGCACTCACCGGTTCCACTGAAGACGTCTTCAGCAATATCCGAATGGCGACAACACTGCCGGACAGCGGCGGTTTTTTAAGCGGCAAATGCCGGCTTTCCCAACAGCAGCATGATTTTGGTTTTGTTACACCTGCCGATACCGCTTACTGGAATTTTGCGATTTACAACAGCGGCACCCGTCCTCTGATGGTCAACGACATCAACTGGACGCCAACTGCCGGGGGCTGGGAAGTGTTTACTGATCTGGCCGCACCCGCCACTCTAAATCCGGAAGATTCGCTCACTGTTGAAGTAATGGCAGTTATGAACGTCCCCACAATGGATGATACTGTTGCGGTTGCCGGCATGCTGCAGGTGAACAGTGATGATCCGGTTGACCCGCAGCAAACCATCCAGTTAACAGGCCAAACAGAAGTGGTGGGAATTGCCGCCGGAAATGGAACTGTTGTCTATACCAACCGGCTGCTGGGCAATTACCCCAATCCCTTCAATCCCGTTACGACAATTGCCTATACCGTAGCGCAAAAAGCGCCGGTAAAACTGGACATCTATAATATCCGCGGGCAACTGATGCAGCAGCTTGTAAACAAAACAGTTTCCCCGGGAAGTTATCAGGTGGAATGGAACGGACGTTCCGCCAACGGGCAGGCACTGCCCAGCGGGATTTATTTTTACCGGCTGAAGATTGGCAACAACTTTACCAACGTAAATCGCATGATCCTCTTAAAGTAATTGAAATGATGGGATTCAGACAGGTTTTATAATTTGAAAAAGGCTGCTTTTTTCTGAAGCAGCCTTTTTGATATCCCGAAATAATATCCGTCTGAAACTCAGTCCGGTTTATAACGTATCTTCCATGTTTTGAAACCTGGAAATTCAACAGCTTCCTTTAATCTTCTATGAACCAACTCATTCAACAAAAACGAGGAGTAACCAATGAAGCGATTTGTTTTTTACAGCCTGCTGCTTCTGCTGACGGGAGTGCTTATGGCTGAAAAGCAGGATCAGGGATTTTTCCCCTATAATTATGAAATTTACAAACTGGAAAACGGCTTTACCACTTACCTGATTCCGGTGGAAGGAAGCGGGCTGGTGGCGTATTACAGTATTGTCCGCACCGGCAGCCGCGATGAATGGGAGCAGGGCCGCTCCGGTTTTGCTCATTTTTTTGAGCACATGATGTTCCGTGGTACTGAGAAGTATCCCGGGTCGGTTTACGACAGCCTGGTAACCACTATTGGCGCCGACGCAAATGCCTACACAACCGATGATCTCACCGCCTACCACATGGTCTTTCCAAGCGAGTACCTGGAAAAGGTGATGGATCTGGAAAGCGACCGTTTTCAGAATCTGAGCTATAAGGAAGATGAGTTCAAAACAGAAGCCGGTGCCGTTTACGGAGAATACCGCAAAGGGCGGGTCAATCCTTATTCCGTGCTGCTGGAAGAGCTGCAGAATACGGCTTTTGACAAGCACACCTACAAGCATACCACCATCGGTTTCGAAGAAGACATCAAAAACATGCCCAATCTGTACGATTACAGCCTGAGCTTTTTTAAGCGCTATTACCGGCCGGAAAATGTGGTGCTGGTAATGGCCGGGGATTTCAAACCGGAAAAAGCCAAATCGCTGATCAAGAAATATTATAAGGACTGGCAGCCCGGATATGTAAAACCGCAAATCACGCCGGAACCGCCTCAGAAGGAAGAGCGGGTAAAGGAAGTCTCCTATGCCGGCAAAACCCTGCCCATTGTGTGGGTTGCTTATAAAGGGGATGCTTTTGATCCAAACAGCAAAATGATCGCTGCTTCGGACTTGCTGTCGGATCTGGCTTTCGGGCAGAACAGCGCGCTTTACAAAAAGCTGGTGCTGGATGAACAGAAAGTTCAATATGTAGAGAGCTGGTTCCCCTATACCCGCGATCCCAAATTACTGAGCATCTATTCCATGGTAAAGGATGAGGCGGATATTCCGTATGTGCGCGAGCAGATGGATGAAACCATTGCGCATTTTAAAGATACTCCGGTCGATCCTAAAAAATTGGAAGATGTGAAAAAGCGGCTGCGCTATTCTTTTTTGATGAACCTGGATACTCCCGACCATATTGCCGGTAATCTGGCACGGATGGTGGCGCTGACCGGCGGCATCGAAAGCGTGGATCAGATTTATAAGCAAATCGATTCCATCACCCCCGAAGATATTCAGGCGGCGGCAAAACATTTTTTCAATAAAAATCAGCGGACGGTAATTGTGTTAAAGGGAGAAGCATAATGAAAAAGAAAAGCGCATTTGCGATATTTATGATCATGTACCTGCTGGGTGCAATCAGCGGTTTTACCCAAAGCGAGGACGACCAGATGGTTCTATATCCTGTATCTGACGATCCCACAATTTCCTTCCGTTTGTGGTTCAAGGCAGGCTCGCAGAATGATCCCGGAGGAAAAGAAGGCCTGGCGGCAGTAACCGCATCCCTGATGACGGAAGGCGCCACTGAGCAGCATACCTACGAACAGATTCTGGAATTGCTGTATCCCATGGCGGCAAGTGTAAGCAGCCAGGTGGATAAAGAAATGACCATAATCTACGGCCGGACCCACCGGGATAATCTGCAGGATTACTATAAAATTCTGCAGGAGGTTGTTCTGCAGCCGGCTTTTACGGAAAAGGATCTGGAACGGGTTAAAAGCGATCTGCTGAATTATATCGAAAAATCTCTGCGGTATGCCGATGACGAGGAATTGGGTAAAGAGGAACTCAGTGAATTTGTTTACCAGGGCACTCCTTACGGACACCTGGAAGAGGGCCATGTAGAGAGCTTGAAAAGTATTACCGTAGATGATGTGCGGAATTTCTATCAGAAGTATTATACCCGGGAAAATTTGATTATTGGATTAGGCGGCGGATACGATGAGGCCTTTGCCGGCAGTCTTCGGCAGGATTTCAATGGCTTGCCCGATGGCAACCCTCATCAGCCCGGCCCTATTGAGCCGCAGAATATTAACGGCCTGAATATTCGCATTATTGAAAAACCGGCAAATGCCACCGCCGTCAGTTTCGGTTTTCCCATCAATGTGCTGCGGGGAAGCCGGGATTATTATGCCCTGGCCATTGCCAATTCCTGGCTGGGGGAACATCGTAATTCCAGCTCGCATCTTTATCAGGTAATCAGGGAAACCCGCGGACTGAATTATGGCGATTATTCCTATATCGAGCATTTCCCTGGCGGCGGACGCCGGCAGTTTCCACCGGCAAATGTGGCACGCCGCCAGCAGATGTTTCAAATCTGGATTCGCCCCGTGCCGAATTATGCAAAGCTGTTTGCCTTCCGCGCTGCCCTACGCGAGCTGCAGTCGCTGGTGGATAACGGCATGAGCCGCGATGATTTTGAACTGACCCGCCGTTTTCTGAAAAATTATGTGCTGCATTATGCTCCCACCACTATGGTGAAACTGGGGTATGCCATGGATGATCAGTTTTATGACATTGGTGAAAATCATCTGGAGAAATTCCGCAAAGTGCTGGATGAAATAACCCTGGAAGAAGTAAATGCAGCGATTAAAAAGCACCTTCAATATGAAAATATGAAAGTGGTGTTTATAACGGATGAAGCTCAGAAACTGAAGGATATGATGGTTCAGGACCAGCCCAGTCCCATCGAATATGAAACCCCCAAGCCGGCAGAAGTGATGGAGGAAGATGTGGAAATTGCCAAATATCCGCTGCAGGTGGATGCTTCCAAAGTGGAGATCATTCCGGTGGAGACGGTCTTCCAGTAAACTTTATCAAATTTCAATTCAGGATGTATAATAGAAAAGCTGCTTTCAGTTTGAAAGCAGCTTTTTTGTTAGTCATCAGCATCAACAAAATCTGCCGCTACTTAAAAGTCGCTTGTTTAATTCCCGATAAGCCCCATTATTTTTAGCGATGTTAAACATCCTTTATGAATGAATTAATCAAAAGACT
This sequence comes from Calditrichia bacterium, assembly GCA_049282375.1. Taxonomy (GTDB): domain Bacteria; phylum Calditrichota; class Calditrichia; order RBG-13-44-9; family RBG-13-44-9; genus JBAPTX01. The sequence goes on along the minus strand of JBAPTX010000433.1, from coordinate 7,686 downwards.
AAAATGATTATATTAGCGTGAGTTCGATTTAACAGAATACAACACTGTATTGTCATGGGTGCGACAAGCTCACCATGACAATTGTAGTTTTTTAGTCACTCTGAGCTTGTCGAAGAGTGGTTTATTCATTACACTGAAATTACATTATTTTGAAAGGGCCGGATATGACAAACCTGCTGAACAAACTCTGGATTCTGATATTTTTACTGCTGTTCGGGCAAATTTTATTTGCACAGAATAAGCCGGCTTTCAGCACCGAAATTAAGCTGGGGGCAGAAGAAAAATGGTGGGGCGGCGCTGTTGTGGATGGCCCGCGAATGCCGTTCGGCGGCGGGCTGTATGAGCTGGATCTGCTCGGAAATTTACTGGGGAATCAGGCGCAGCCCCTGTTGATTTCCAATCAGGGACGTTATGTCTGGTGCGAAAACCCGATTCATTTTAAATTTGAGGGTCATACGCTCACCGTCGCCTCTGAATTCAGTGAAATTATCAGCGGGGATGCCGGCACTACATTGCGGGAGGCCTACCTGGAAGCCGGCCGCAGATTTTTCCCGCCTGCGGGCGAGATCCCCGACCCGCTGCTCTTTAGCAAACCGCAGTACAATACCTGGATCGAGCTGATGTATGACCAGAATCAGGCGGATATTTTAAAGTATGCGCGGGATGTCATCAGCAATGGTTTTCCCCCCGGCGTGCTTATGATTGATGATAACTGGCAGGAGGATTACGGGGTGTGGGAATTCAAGGCGGAGAAATTCCCCGATCCGCAGGCAATGATGGATTCGCTGCATCAGATGGGATTCAAAGTGATGCTGTGGGTGTGCCCCTTCGTCAGTGCGGATTCCCCGGTTTACCGGGAGTTAAAAGGCAAAAACCTGTTCATTCGTGAAAATACCCCGCAGGGGCCGCCGGCGATCATCCGCTGGTGGAACGGCGCCAGCGCCCTGCTGGATTTCACCAATCCGGAAGCGGAAAACTGGTTCGTACAGACTTTGCATAATCTGCAGAAAACTTATGGGGTGGACGGGTTTAAACTGGATGCCGGGGACGCGCAATACTACGTCGGGAATTTCCGCTTTTACCGGGACGTTAACCCCAACCGGCACTCGGAACTCTTCGCCGCCATCGGGCTGAAATTCCCGTTGAATGAATACCGCGCCTGCTGGAAAATGGGCGGCCAGCCGCTGGCGCAGCGGCTGCGCGATAAGGCAAACAACTGGGAAGATCTGCAGACCCTGATTCCCGGCATTCTCGCCCAGGGATTAATGGGATATGCTTTTACCTGCCCGGATATGATCGGCGGCGGTGAATTTACCTCCTTCCTTAATGCGGACAGCACTGATCAGGATCAGATTGTCCGCTCTGCCCAGACCCACGCACTGATGCCCATGATGCAGTTTTCCGTAGCGCCCTGGCGGGTGCTGAATAAAACGCATCTTGAGATTGCCCGCAATATGGCAAACCTGCACGCGCAGATGGGTGATAAAATTCTGAAGCTGGCGCGGCAGTCCGCCAAAACCGGTGAGCCCATTGCCCGGCACATGGCTTATGTGTTTCCGCATCAGGGCTTCGCTGAAATTAAGGATCAGTTTATGCTGGGCGATTCTATTCTTGTGGCGCCGGTGGTTGAACAAAATGCGCAGTCCCGAACAATTTCCTTTCCGCCGGGTACCTGGGTTGGAGAGGACGGCACCCGAGTTACCGGACCTGCAAAAAAGGAAGTCCAGGCCCCTATAGAAAGATTGCCCTGGTACCGGCTGCAGCCGTAGTCTGTTATCCGGCGTGGTAAAATTTTTTAAAATAACGATGCACGGCTTAAGAAAGCAGCCTGTAAAATTCCACTGTAAATCCCGCTTGCTTTAATTCTGCCCGTTCCATATTATGGGCGCCATGACGCAGCAGCCGCTCACCAAAAAATATATCCTGCTTTTCTGGATGCCGCTGGCGGCCACCTGGCTGATGATGTCCGTGGAAGGCCCTTTTCTTGCTGCCATTATCGCCCGGCTTGCTGATCCCAAATACAATCTGGCGGCTTATGGTGTAGCCTTTTCTTTTGCGCTGATCATTGAAGCGCCCATCATCATGATCATGAGCGCCGCCACCGCCCTGGTGCGGGATGCGGATTCCTATCGAAAACTAAAGCGCTTCACCTACACTTTGAATGCGGCAATTACCGCACTGATGCTGCTGTTTATTATTCCGCCGGTTTTCTATTTTATTGCAGAGGATGTAATCCGTTTACCGCCGGAAGTGGCCCGGCTCACCCATTATGCAACCGCCATTCTGCTTCCCTGGCCCGGCGCCATCGGATACCGCCGATTTTATCAGGGAATTTTAATCAGAAACAATCTGACCCGCCGGGTGGCATACGGCACCATTATCCGGCTTCTCTCCATGAGTTCCACTGGTTTTCTGCTGTACCATTTTTCTGATATTCCCGGCGCCCTGGCGGGAGCGGCCGCCCTGTCTGTGGGCGTTACACTGGAAGCGGCAGCCAGTAAAGTGATGGCATGGCAGTCGGTAAAACGCATCTGTTCCGCAACAGAAATATCGGCGGGGGAACCGCTGACCTACCGGTTTATCATTAATTTTTATTATCCGCTGGCGCTCACTTCAATGCTGGGCCTGGGGGTTCATCCGCTGGTTACTTTTTTCATGGGGCAAAGCCGAATGGCGCTGGAATCTCTGGCAGTGCTGCCGGTCGTCAATTCGCTGGTTTTCATTTTCCGCAGTATGGGATTATCCTATCAGGAAGTGGGAATTGCACTGCTGGGCGACCGCAATGAAAACCTTAAAGAAATCCGTAATTTTGCGGCAATTCTGGGTAGCGCTGCGGTTGCGGTGCTGACATTGCTGGTCTTTACACCCCTCTCAAACTGGTGGTTCGAAACGGTGTCGGGGCTGGGCTCCGAATTGAGCCGTTTTGCCGAACTGCCTGCGCAGATAATGGCTGTGATGCCCGGGCTCAGTGTACTGCTCAGCTACCAGCGCGCATTTCTGGTGAACAACCGCTATACCCGGCCGGTTACCCATGCCACGGCAATAGAAGTAGCGGGAATTATAATGATTCTCTTCATCTCCATTCATTTTCTGAATATGATCGGTGCAGTTGCCGCTACCATTGCTTTTGTGCTGGGGCGCCTGGGAGCGAATGTTTTTTTGTTCCGGCCGTATTTTAAATTGAGCGGCACTCCGCCGGAAAAAGTGGAAACTGGATCCGCTTCCGGCGGATAGTGCGGCAGCATATTCATCAAAATAAAAAGAACGCGGGATTATGAACTACATTTATCTGCACGGCTTTCTCTCCGGCCCGGATTCAGGCAAAGGGCGGTTTTTAAGCGATAAACTGCAGAAACAGGGAATCACACTTCTGCGGCCGGACCTGAATGGCGGAGATTTCAAAAACATGACCATCAGCAGCCAGTTGAATGTTGCAGAAAAGCTGCTGGATAGCCTGCCGGGCGACACCATTCTGCTGGGCTCCAGCCTGGGTGGATTTCTGGCGGCGATGCTGGCGGAAAAACATAAAAAGGTGCAGAAGCTGGTGCTGATGGCGCCCGCATTTGATTTTGCCAACCGCTATCTCAGCCGTCTGCCGGAAAAGGAATTGGAAAAATGGCGGGAAACCGGCACTGTTTCTCTCTTTCATTATCATTTCAACCGGAAACGTGAGTTGAGCTATGCCATCATTCCGGACGCTGAGAAATACCGGAATATTCAGCACCGCCGCCAACTGCCGGTGCAGATTTTTCACGGTATCAATGATTTATCTGTGCCCTACACCCTCAGTGTAGAGTACCTGAAAACCCATCCTCAGTCTGAGCTGATTCTGCTGAACAGCGATCACGGACTGCTGGACAAGCTGGAGACCATCTGGTTTCACAATAAGGGTTTTCTGGAAATTTGAAAGTTTACGATTCTATAATTGGAGAACCAGAGCAGCGCGGATTTCCTGAATATAATTTGCCTCAACCGCATCCAGTCCGCTGCCGATAAATTGTGACTCCGGGTAAAAACGGCGCTGGTACTTTAAATATATCTGATAATTTTTCTGCGGGCGCCATTTCAATAAAATGAAGTATTTACTGCCGCGGTCATTCAGCAGCACCAGCCGCAGGCTGCCGGGCAGGTCCGGCTCGAACTCATAAATCCTCAGATCATAATCAGCTACATCAAAGCTGCTCCAGCGGGCTGTAAATTCCCATTGGGGAAAAAGCTGCCACTGGAGCTGGTGGGAAAGGGCAAATCCGTAATACCGGCGGCTGTTTTCCTGATGATTTGCCCAGCGTAAATCCAGCCTGTTCTGCAGAGAAATCGCTTTATTGACCTCCCAGGAACCGTCCAGCCGCAGTTCGCTGTATTGTTTTTCGGGTGAGTCCGGATCCGCCAAACCCAATGGCCGGTATTTTTCTTTGATTTGCAGCCGGTAATTCTGCCCCGGAAAGAAAAATAGAAAATTTAAAGCATAGTCCTGTTTTAGTTGGGGGTTTTCCTCTGCATTCTTTACCGGGCGGAAAGCCAGCCAGTAGGCCCCGATCCGCCACCATTTTACCGGACGGAACTGCATTAAAAAGGCCGTTCCCGATTCATTATTGGGAATATCCGCCAATCCCCGATATGCTCTGCCGTGCAGCGCCAGATACTGCGGATGATAATAAAAAGCAGTCAGCATAAAATCGGCATCAGGCTGGTGCATGGTGAGATAACCCTGCAGGGCCGGAAATTTCTGCTGATAAAGAGCCACTTCCGCAGCGGGCAGAATTTCTCCTTCCTTCCTGAAAAAAGAAGCACCACTGTAGCGGTGGATGGTGCCGAAATCGCGAAAAGACCGGTCGAGCGTTAACTGTGCAGCATAAACCTGAAAATAAAATTCCGCTGTTTCCCGGGAGAGAAACAATCCAAATAGCTGTTCCTCTATCACCTGCCGCTTGCCAAGTTCGGTTGCCGTGCGGTGCAGGCCGGTGGCAAAATACGATCTGATACTGCCATCGGGCTCATTTAGAGTGGCATCCGGTTTCCGCCGGGAATAGAAGGCGCCTAACCGAATGTCTTTCTGAATGTTCAAAATTGCGGCGCCCCCTCTCAGGAAGCTGTTTTCATCCGAAGATCGGTTTCCGCTGAGCCGATTGAAGCTTACCGGCAACCGGACCGGTGCCGCGGCCGAAGCCGGCATCCGGTATGGAGACCAGAGAACCAGTCCGCTTGCCAAGCGCAGATAATAATCCCCGGCAACCCCGCTCCAGCGGCCATTGGGCCGACTATATTGAATGTAAAAGCTGCCGTAATCAAAAAAATTAGATTCACCGGCATCCTTTTCCCAGATTATGCCGCCTTTCCAGGCATCCCCCCTTTGATATAAAAGCCGGTGCTGCAGATAATAGGGATTATGATAAACATCTTCTTCGAAACCTGTGCTGCGTGGCCAGCGGGAGGAAGTTTTTACCCGGTAAACCACTTTCTGCGGTGCCGGAGGAGAACCGATGGTAACAAAAGGCTGCAGCGCCTGGAAAAGCTCCGGGGTCATTTCCTTCAGATGTTGTAAATCTTCTAGCGCATTATACCGGCCCTGTTCATTTCGGTATTGAATAATACTCCTTGCAACATCAGCGGGCAGGAAGGGAATTTGCATTAAATCGGTTGCGGAAGTGCGGTTTAAGTTCAGCGGATCCTGATGAAGCTCCCATAAATTTTCCACCCATTCCGCATTTTCGGCTGCTTCGTCATCGGTAAACTGTAAAAGGGATTCCAGCATACTGCTTTCCTGGGCAGGTGCAATATACCGGAACAGAAGAATTAAAAGCAGAATCAGGCGAAATCCTGACATTGTGCGATTTGTCCGCTGTTTATTTAATAAATAAATGAAATTCAGAATAAAATAAGGAAGGATAATAATTGATGCAATAATTTGTTGCTGACACTGGTTAAATATTCAAAGTAAGGGAAGGCTTTATATCGAAATTATCTGAAATCCCCTTTATTCCATTAATTGGCGGGATAAGCAGATTATTTATATGGTTCTTGATTAAAAATGAAAACCGGGTTTATGATCAGTGCCGGTAACGGGCAGCATCCAGAATAGACCACAAATGGATGATCCAGCCCAATAAAAATATCCATAGTACCGCAGCAAGAACAAATTGAATAACGGCCATAATTAAGCGGCCCTGCAACAACTGGCCTAATCCGGGTATAAAAAAACTGGCCAGTGCTGCAATTACATTTCCGGTAGATCCCTGACCTGCCATAAATAATCTTCCTTTCCTTCATTCAATTGCATTAACAATCCTATCTTGAGTTTCACCGGATCAAAATATCAAGACGGATTAGGCCGGTCAATAGAAATCTGAGATGGGCCGAGATACCGCTACAGGCAGGTTTCCAGCTTTGTAAGATAGGATCAGTTGCCCGCATCAGCCAGGATTCGCCGCATAATGGGGCGGGTTTCGGAACGGCGTGCTACTTCACGGAAACCGGCTTTGCGGAACGCGGCGGCAAGCCCGGTATAGGCGAAAACAGATGGAATTTGTTTTTTCCGCGGCTCTACAGGATATGATTCGCAAATCCGTCCGCCCTGGAGGGCGATATAACCGCAGGCTGCATTTATTAATTCCACCGTTAATCCTTTTTGCCGGTATTCTTTTGCGATAAAGAAGCAGACAATACTCCAGACCGGCTCATCATCAACTGCTTTCAAAATTCGGGAGCGCTGCAGGGTATCCAGAGATTCCCGCGGTGCAAAGGCGCACCATCCCACTACTTTGTCTCCGTCAAAAGCAAGCATCCCGGGCACACTGCCGCTTTTCACAAGGTTACGCATTGCTGCCCGGTTGCCGTCCCCTTTATTGCGCTCGTATTCTTTGCGGCTCAGCCGCCACCACATACACCAGCAGCCGCCGCAGGCGCCGCGGGGACCAAATAATTCTTCAAAGGCGGGCCAGCGCTCGGCAGTTAATGGATAAAACTGAAGGGTATCCTGCATAAAACCTTCTCCTTTTTATGGGATTTGCGGTTAAGGCATATGGGACAAACAGGGCTTTTTTTTTTGAAAAAATGAACCCGGAAACTGGCTGCAGGGATTCCCCTTTTGAAAAAATCATTTTCATCCGATAGTAGAATTTCAAGGCGGATGCCGCATCTTGACAAGTGCCGTACAGCGCAGTATATTTTTCTCCTATAAATTGGAGAATCAGATATTTCTGCCGATTATTTTTTTATCATTGGATCGAACAGCCGGATTGAAATTAAAGTGAAAGGTTCGCAATTCATCGGAACGGCAGCGCCTGTTGCGGGAAAAGATGCTGCAGAATCATTTCTGGAAAATATAAGAAAAGAATTTTATAATGCCACTCACAATTGTTATGCATACCGTATTGATGAACAGATCTTCCGGTTTTCGGATGACGGGGAACCCGGCGGTACTGCCGGCCGGCCGATTCTTTCCATGCTGGATAAGTATCAATTGCGGGGGACCCTTCTGGTTGTCACCCGTTTTTTCGGCGGGACCAAGCTGGGAACCGGCGGCCTGATCCGGGCTTACAGCCGCTGTGCGGATGAGGCCATTCGGCAGGCGGGCATAAAAAAGAAAGCAAATTATCAGGAGCTGCACTTGGCCTATTATTTTGACATGATCAACAAGGTTCAGCATCTGGTTCAGAAATATGGCGGCAGCATCGCCGAAGATGCCAC
>JBAPTX010000432.1:0-5790 GCA_049282375.1 Calditrichia bacterium | reverse complement strand
TCTGGCACTACATCAATAAAAATGTGCCGGAGACTGCCAGAATATTAAGCTGGAGCGGAGGCGATCATTTCTTCAGTGATCGGGACCGTCTCTGGGCGGTTTCCGCAATGGCACATCCTCTGGTGCGGCCTGTTGAAGGGACCCGTATAGATGTCCTGCAACGGTTGTATGATTCCGGAATTACCCATTTAATTCTGGAAAAATACAGAGGGCGGTATTCCGGGGATGTAACCCCGCATGCCATCACTGCACCCGATGCGTTGAATAAATGGTATGAAGTTGAATATTCTGATAACTACTATATTCTTTACCGAATTCGCTGGGAAGAGTTACGGGGCTATGCAACTGATCAGAAGAGAATAGATGACTGAGAATATCCAAAAACCGCTTCCGGAGGTCAGCGTTATCATTCCGACTTTTTACCGGGCGGAACTGCTCAAAAAAAATTTGCAGGCATTGTCCGGCCAGGATTTCCCCCATACCCGTTTTGAGGTTCTGGTGGTGCTGGAATCCGATTGCCAGCCCAGCAGAGAGGTGCTTGCCGGATTTTCCTCCGGTTTTAAGTTGAGGTTGATAGAGAGCAGTCAAAACGGGCCGGCGGAAAAAAGAAACAGAGGCGCCGGACAGGCATCGGGCAGGCTTCTGATTTTTCTGGATGATGATATTATTCCTGCTGCAAATTTTATCAGCTCTCATGTAAAAGCGCATGCAGGCGTTCATAACCGGATTGTGGTCGGATACTCGCGGCCGGTGTTAAATCAGCAAAAGGGTTTTTTCCGGAATGCCCTCAGAAGCTGGTGGGAAGAAATTTTCTGGAGAATGGCGGTTCCCGGCTACCGTTTTAATTATAAAAACCTGTTGAGCGGGAATTTCTCGCTTGAAAAAGGAATGTGGAAAGAAGTCGGCGGCTTTAATCCTGCGTTTCGCTGCCACGAAGATTATGAACTCGGTTTTCGGTTGATTAAAAGGGGAGCTGAACTGGTATTTTCCCCGGAAGCGATCGGGAATCATTATGAAATGACCGGCCTTCAGGTAACGTTGAATAGAAAATTTGAAGAAGGCAAAGCAGATGTGATGCTGGTGCGCAGTTACCCCGAATTATTGAAAACGCTGCCGCTGTCATTTAGTAATGAACAATATTTCCGGCTGCTGGTGCTAAGCAGGCGAATTGCTGTGGACTATCCCATTGCAAAAGGGTTTTATAGCCATACGCTCCTTATTTTTCTGCGGATATTTGAGGCGCTTAAAATGCGGAACTGGTGGCGCTATTTTCTTGATGGACTGCTGACGGTGTACTACTGGAACGGGGTAATGTCCGAAGTAACAGCAAAGTCCGGGCTGCAAAAACTGCTGAAAGATTCACGCTTGAACGAAACTAATAAATCCGGAATGCAAATTGATTTAACAGAGGGTTGGGAGACGGTGGAAAAAAGAATTGATCAGGACCGGCCGGATGCGATAGAAGTTTTTTATGATCATCATCAGATTGGAATAATTGAAAACGTTCCCGGCGCTGAAAATCTGAAAGGGGCTCACCTGCGGCCCGGTATTGCTGCCAATTTCCCGCAGCCCCTTATCGCCGCGGTCTGGGAGAGAGTGGACAATGGAAGGCCGGAAACTGAAGCACCTTTAAAATTGTTGCAGAAATTAAAAAAATGGGAAAAACAGCATCATTGCAAAATCTCCGTGTTACCCCGATAGTGAAAAATACGACTGTGAACGGACTGAACTATTATCTTAACCTGCTTCGCGAATTGCTGATCAGGGATATCAAAGTGCGGTATAAAAGATCCGTGCTTGGCGTCGCCTGGGCGGTGATTACCCCCGTTCTGCACCTGCTGATTTTTTATTTTCTGTTTCAACTGGTTTTTTCCCTGAGCATCCCCAACTATGCTTCCTTTGCCTTTATCGGAATGCTGAGCTGGGTCTGGTTTCAATCTTCACTTTCCCAGGCCGCAGCTTCCATAACGGATAACAAGCAGCTTCTGGTGCAGCCGGGATTTCCCAGGAGTATTCTGCCGCTGGTTGCGGTGGTGCAGAATATGATTAATTTTGTGCTTTCACTTCCTTTTTTATTTATTGTTCTCGCGCTGGAAGGAATTCAGTTCAATTTGTCTTTGCTGTTTTTCCCGTTATTAATGATGGTGCAGTTATTATTTACTTTGGGACTAGCCTATTTCAGCGGTGCATTGAATGTGTTGTTCAGGGACACTCAGCACCTGCTGGTGGTGATTCTGCAGCTCTGGTTTTTCCTGACCCCGATATTTTATGATGCGAAGGTGGTCCCGGAGCCGTATCATCAGGTATATCTCCTGAATCCTCTCTTCCATATTGTAAATTCGTACCGTGATTCACTGATGTACGGCAGAACCCCGGATGTTGCTGCTCTGCTTTCTTTGACAGTTATTTCCCTTTTAGTTTTGATCTTTTCACTTAAATTTTTCCGCCGGATCAGTTACCGTTTTTTTGAGGAAATTTAAATGCAGCCGGTAATTGATTTAAAAAACATTGGGAAACAGTATGTCCGCTACCATCCGGACCGTGTCCGCACTTTTAAAGATATGCTCATTAAGGGGCTGAAGTTTTTGGCTCCCGTGGAAAAATTCTGGGCGCTGAAAGATATTTCAATGGAAATAAGTGCAGGGAAAATATTAGGTATCATCGGTGCAAATGGCTCGGGAAAATCAACGCTGCTGCGGATTATCGGCGGCGTTCAGCAGGCGGAGGAGGGCAGCAGAAGAGTACGGGGCAGGATTGGCGCCCTGATTGAGCTGGGAGCAGGTTTTCACCCCGACCTGACCGGAAAGGAAAACGTTTATATCAACGGCACCATTTCAGGGCTGACCAGAAATGAAATTTCCAAAAATTTCAATAAAATCGTCTCATTTGCTGAACTGGACGAGTTTATTGATTATCCTTTGCGCACTTACAGTTCCGGAATGTATATGAGGCTTGCTTTTGCCATTGCCGTTCATACCGGCGCGGATATTTTATTGGTCGATGAGATTCTTGCTGTAGGCGATATTTCTTTTCAGGAAAAATGTTTTAGCAGAATAGCAGAACTGCAAAAACAGGGGTGTTCGATAATTCTGGTTTCTCACGATCCGGCCCAGGTCAGAAAATTTTGTGATGAAGCATTGTGGTTAAAAAACGGCAGAATTGCTGCATATGGAGACCCTAAATCAATCACAGCGCGCTATGTTTCCGAAATGCATGATGAAACCAGCCGGCGAACGCCCACAGAAGTAAAACACCCGGCAGACACTCCAAAGCACGGGCTCCGGCTGCATGAAAACAGATTCGGTTCTCTGGAAATGGAAATAAACGCTGTCAGGCTGCTGAATTCGGAGGATCTGCCGGTCCGGCAGATTGAAAGCGGCGATCCCCTGCAGGTTGAAATTGAGTACCAAATGCATAAAAATCTGAATTCCCCCATTTTTGGTGTATCTATAAGTGATAAGGAACGGCACGACTATTTTGAAACAACCACTGAATTGGCGGGTTATAGTTTAGCGGATATCAAAAAAAACGGAAAAGTTGTTTTATCCATAGGCCGGCTTGATCTAAATGCGGGCAGGTATTTTATAGATGTGGGTATTTATGAAAAAAAATGGGCATATGCTTACGATTATCACTGGCATGTCTATCCTCTTAATGTTCATTCTATTGCTAAACAGAAAGGCATTTTAAATCCGCCGAATCAGTGGAGATATGAAGAATAAATTTTAAGTCGGTTTTTATATCTTAGAAAGGCGTGCAGCAGTAAAGGATTGTTATTTCAGTGGACTAAGGAGTGATTAATGAAGGAGGTATCCGGAGTTACCGGTCAAAAAAATGGAGTATTAGAGCATGTACAGTCTGAAAAAGTATTCAAGTGGTGGGATTACCTGTTATTTGCTGCCATTACAGTTATTATTTTTTTAGTCACAGGATTTTTTCTGAAGCACTGGTTTTCCTTCCGCAGTTGGGAAACCTATCCGGTAAATTTTATCCTGATTACGTTGGGTTTATTTTCTCTGATTCTCAATTATATGGGATTGGGAAGATGGTTCTTTCTGCCTTTTATGAGACGACCCAAAACAATGCCCGTTCAGGAAGGGCTGAAAGTTGCGGTGGTCACAACTTTTGTTCCCGGTGAAGAGCCGATCGAACTATTAGAGAAAAGCTTATCAGCATTAAAAGATCTAGAATATCCGCATGAAACCTGGGTGCTGGATGAAAAAGATGACCAAAAAGTTAAGAAGCTATGCGAAGAACTGGGCGTCAATTATTTTTCACGCATGAAAATGCCCCGGTACCAGCAGGATGAAGGATATTTCAAATCCCATACTAAATATGGGAACTATAATGCCTGGCTGCATGAAATCGGGTTCAAAAATTATGATGTTTTAGCTGCATTCGATCCGGATCATATTCCCGCAAAAACTTTTCTGAATTATATTCTTGGATATTTCCGTGATAAAAAAGTCGGCTATGTTCAGGCGGCGCCCGCTTATTATAATCAGAAAGCCAGTTTTATTGCACAAGGTGCCGCCGAAGAGACATATTCTTATTTTTCTTCAAGCCAGATGATCCGCTACGGCATGAATTATCCGGTGATCATTGGCAGCCATAATGTGCATAGAATGAAGGCATTGGCAGAAGCCGGTGGTTTTGCCCCGCATCATGCGGATGATCTGCTGCTCACCCTTCACTACCGAAAACTTGGCTGGAAGGGCGTCTATGTTCCGAAAATTCTGGCCCGGGGTTTAACGCCGGAAGCATGGTCCGGCTATTTGCATCAACAATTACGCTGGGCACGCTCTGTTATGGATTTAAAGTTCCGCAATTCTAAATCTCTTTCTCATTTTCTTCCGTTAAAGGAGCGGATTATCAACATGCTCCACGGATTAAATTATCTTTACGAAAGTATCATTATTTCATTCGGGATTGTTTATCTGATTTACCTGCTGTTTACCGGAGAAATCTTACCGATGCTTCATTTTAAACAATGGCCTTATTTTCTGATGCTTATCGGCGGTTTACAACTCAGTGAAATATTCAGAAAAAGGTTTTATCTGGACTGGCGCCGGGAAGCGGGTTTGCATTGGCGGGTTGGAATTCTAAAAGCGGCGAAATGGCCCTATTTCTTATTGGCCATTTGGGAAGTCATCTTAAATAAAACCCCTGAATATTCAATTACCCGGAAATCCAGGGGAAATGGAAATAATCTGCAATGGTTTAGTGTCCATTATTTAATAGCGATGTTTTTGATATTAACTGTTTTCTTTACACTTCTCACAGGCCAGTTCAGAAGTCTGGAAGTGTATGTTATTTCATTTATTGTAATTACCGGATTTTTAGTATTGCCTTTCACCGGAAATGCGGCAGAAAATAAAAGAAAGGCTGTTCTGAAAAAGAAAGTTCAGCCCAGGCTCAGTGAAGAAAATGTATAAGCTTTTTAGACATCCTCACTTTGGAACTTTTTTGGAATGGCACGTTTAGTTTTGTATGTTTAGCGGTCAGCAAATATCACAGGAGCAATCACATGGAGTTCAAAGAACATAAAGACTTTTGCCCGGTAATGAACCTGCTTTGTCCCCAGGGGGAAGAAAAAGCAATGCAGTGCCGGATGCGCTTTGAAACCGACTATGATCCGGTCAGGAATTTCCGGGATTTTGAAATTATCTGCTGTTCCCACCAGCGCACCCGGGAAATCGACGACAGTTCGCCCATTGTGTAACTTCGGCATAATGAAAACATCCCATTAACGGCTGCAATTAAAGTTTTGGCATATTCAAGATTCAGAAC
>JBAPTX010000431.1:0-8604 GCA_049282375.1 Calditrichia bacterium | reverse complement strand
GCAACACGCAGTTTTAATGTATAATCCCCTCCGCTCAAGACATTCACCGTAAACTTGAGCCATTCATTCGCTTCAATCCAGCCGACATCATAACCGGGACCGGAAGTATCCTGGCAGACTTCAATATCAACGCCGTCATTGCGGTATTCCCAGCCCTGATTCCAGGTGGCGCCTCCGGGCCCCTGCACATTTTTAAAGTCTTCATCTTTATAACCGGCGGCATTGCTGCCGAAATCATAATCCACCGCGTAAAGAGTTCCCGGTATATTGTTGGTGCCAAACGGATGGGACTGGTTCCCGAAATCGGAATCGAACAAGGCCCGCAATACGCCGGGCCGTTCTTCGCAAAGCGGCAGCGCCAGATTCCCTGCCATTTCAAACAGGGCATTTTTGGCAAAGGACTGGGAAGGGCGGGGAGTCTGTCCGCGCCAGTAATTTAAAACCGTTTCGTAACCGGCAGTAAGGGGTGCTGAGCGCGGGCTGGTAAGTGTGGCGATTTTTTTATGGGTCCACCAGCACCAGCCGATATTGTACTGTTCAAAGAGTCGCACCGCCTCCCAGAACCAGGGGTTGGAATTTTCCCCGGATTCCCCCATCCACAGCGGCACATTATACTGATTGCTGATGTCCAGCAGATACTGGATGGTGCCCACATTTGTATCATTCCAGTATTTATGAAAACTGTAAACCATGTTATTATCAAACGGGGGGGTAAGCTGCGAAAAATCAGTGGCGTACCAGTTGCCTTCTATAAAAACAATATGATTATTATCCACCTGCCGGATGGTGTCCGTTAACTGAACATAAAAATCCTGCAGCACCGCATTACTGTATCCGGAGGGAAGTACCGGCTCATTGATTAAATCATACCCGATGATGCGGGTTTCATTGACATAACGTCCGGCAATTTCCTTCCAGATTTTCATTGTCAGTGTGCGGTTTGCGGGATTGGTCCACAGCCTTGCTTCAATGCCGTCACTGTCGCTGATGTTATCTTTATTCTGGCCGCCCGGTGCGCAGTGCATATCCAGAACAACATAAATTTCCGCCTCTGCACACCAGTCAAGCAGCGAATCCAGCAGTGCAAAGCCTTCCGGGCGGAAAGCAGCGGCGGTGGTGTCGTAAAATAATTTATAATGAAATGGCAGCCGGATGGAATTAAATCCCCATTCTCCCAGTTTCAGGATATCGCTGCGGTTCACATAATTATCCCGGTAAATCTGCCAGAACTGGTCCCGGTTCTGCGGCCCGATTAAATCTTCAACCAGGCTGTCAATATAGGTGGGGGAGCCATAGCCGGGGATTTTAAGCATGTAGCCTTCCGGCACCAGCCACCCGCCCAGCCCCATTCCCTGCAGCAGAATGGGATTGCCGTCCAGATCAATGATCTGTTTTCCATCGGTATGGAAAAAAGCATTGCCGGACTGCGGCAGCATTGCAAATCCTGCTGTGAAAATCATAATCAGCACAAAAATTTTTATTTTCAACGAACGAACTCCCTTTGTTAAATGATCCTTATTTTCAATGAAATACCGGCCCTATTGCTGTTTCCGGTAAACGCGCACATAATCCACCAGCATTTCCTGCGGAAAGGTGGTGGACAGATTGGGGCTGCCGGGCCAGTCGCCGCCCACCGCCACGTTTAACAACAGGTGAAACGGCTGATCGAATGGCGCCGGGTAATCGGCAGCGCTGGAATACCACTGGTTTTGGGTCAGGTAATGATTGCCGTCAACATACCAGCGGAATTCTGTGGTATCCCATTCCAGAGTAAACAGATGGAAATTCTGCGCAAAACTGCCCTGCGGCAACGTATAGGAATCGCCGGTATGAACGTTATCCGGCCAGTTGCCGCCGTAATGAAGCGTCCCGTAAACTTTGTCGGTCTCATGCCCCAGCAGTTCCATAATATCAATTTCGCCGCTGGCTGCCCATCCGCCATAAACCCAATCGGTGGGCAGCATCCAGATGGCCGGCCAGAGACCCTGTCCGTAAGGCAGTTTAGCCCGAATATCAAAACGGCCGTACTTCCAGTCGCCCTTACCTTTTGTGCGCAGCCGTGCCGAGGTGTACTCGCGGGTGCCATCCGGTCCGGTATAATGTTCTTTAAGGGCCACAATGTGCAGGCTGCCGTCTCTGACAAATGAATTTTCGGACCGGGCCGTATAATATTGCAGTTCATTATTTCCGCCGCCGTCGGCATTCACTTCATATTCCCATTTACCGCTATCCACTTTATTCCCGCCGAATTCATCGTGCCAGACCAGCGTCCAGCCGGGAATTTCGTAGGGGCTCTTTTCATTGCTGTCATTGTTGGTGGACTTTTTGGAGCACTGCGGCGTAAAAGTAAGCACAAAAACCGAAAGTACTAAAATCTTTACAATTGAAAACCACGACTTCATTTTTATTCCTTTTTTGATTGAATATATTCCATTGTGCTTTAATACGAAAGCCCAAAGCCATACGGGAAAAGCGGATCATACCCGGGATCACCCACATTGAGGGGAATCTGGTCCATGCTGCGCGGCCAGGAATGGGAAAGTTTTCCCCGGGGCGCAAAGTCTCCGAAAAGAACATCCGCAACACCATCCCCTTCCGTCCCCGGCAGCCACGCCGCCATAAAGGCATCACAAATGGGCAAAACATAATCGATAATCAGGGGGCGCCCGGAGATAAGAATCACCACAACCGGAATCCCTGTGTTTTTCAGGTTTTGAATGGCAGTCAGATCGTTGTGCTCCAGGTAAAGTTCACTGCGGTCTCCGGCACCTTCTGCATAAGGCGTTTCACCGATTACCACAACAGCGGCATCCGCTCCCGCCGCTCCGCTGCCGTCCAGGGAGTAAGTTACCTGAGTTTCGGGGGAAACAGCATTCTTTATTCCCTGTAATATAGTGGTACCCCGGGTAATGGGTCCGCCGGAGCCCTGCCAGGTTATGGACCAACCCCCGCACTGGTTGCCCAGGTTATCCGCATTTTTTCCGGCCACATGAAGACGGCTTAACGATTTGCTCAGCGGCAGAACCTGATTATTATTCTGAAGCAGCACCAGAGATTCGCGTACGCAGCGGCGGGCAATCTCCCGGTGTGCCGGCGAACCGATTCCGCCGGTGTACTGGCGCTCGGTAAAAGGCTGTTCGAACAGGCCCAGCATAAATTTGATACGCAGAATCCGCCGCACCGCATCATCGATCCGCGACAGCGGTACCCGGCCTTCGTTCACCAGCTCTTCCAGATACTGCATAAACTGCCGGAATTTATCGGGTGCCATAATCATATCCAGCCCGGCATTAATGGAAACTTCAATATCGCTTTTGTAATCACCGGACAACTGATCAATTGCCGCCCAGTCGGAGATCAGGAATCCTTCGAAACCCAGTTCCCCTTTCAGGACATCCGTCAGCAAATAATGGCTGCCATGCATCTTCTGCCCATTCCAACTGCTGAAGGAAACCATAATGGAACCCACCCCCTGCTCCACTGCCGCCTGATATCCGGGCAGATGAATTTGCCGCAGCGTCTGCTCATCCACTTCGGTATTGCCCTGGTCATGACCGCCGGTTGTGCCGCCGTCTCCCAGAAAATGCTTGGCACAGGCCAGAATGGTAAGAGGATCGGATAAGCTGCTGCCCTGAAAACCTGCCACGGCGGCACGCGCCATGGGAATAGTGATCTCGGGCGTTTCCCCGAAGCCTTCGTAAGTTCGTCCCCAGCGCTCATCCCGCGGCACAGCAATGCAGGGTGCAAAGGTCCAGTCAATACCCGTTCCGGCCACTTCTTCCGCCACTGCACCCATTGCCTGTTCCACCAGATCCGGATTGCGGGTGCAGCCCAAACCGATATTATGAGGAAAGATTACCGCGCCATACACATTGTTGTGCCCGTGAACCGCATCAATTCCGTATATCAGCGGAATGCCGAGGCGGGTTTTCAGCGCCTGTGACTGATAGCGGTCGTACATATCCGCCCATTCGGCAGGCATATTGGAAGCCGGAGCAGATCCGCCTCCGCTGAGCAGCGAACCCAGAAATAAAGTCCGGATTTCCTCTGCATTTTGCAGCGCCTGCCGCTCGGCCTGGGTCATCTGCCCTATTTTTTCTTGGAGGGTCATGCGGGCAAGCAGATCATCCACTCTTTGCGCAACCGGCCGGGAGGCATCTTTATAAACTACTTCCTCCGGCGCGTTATTTTTCAGCGGATTACTTTTGTCTCTGCAGGCAACATTTGCCATAAATAAAATCAGAAGAAACGGCAGGAGGTAACGGGAATTTTTTGGCATATATATATCATCCGGATTTATAATGAAATTCGAAAAATTTTTACTTTCACCCCAAAGGGTTAATCAGGCCCGGTATTAAGAGCCGGTATTTGCCGCGGCGCAAGAAAACGTCAATAAGTCTGAGCATTGTTCAATGTAAAATCAGCTTTGCCTTGCACCCTGCGCTGTTTATCACATACAAGCACCGTGCCGACTGGCAAAAAATAAAAGGTTTGCCTGATTTTAACGGCTTGTACAGTCAAATGAATTCAAAATTCAAGAGGAAGGGAAATGCCGGTAATTATTAAATTAATAATTTTTGTTATCAGATTAATAACCGCCGTTTTCGAAGCGGATTGGATTACGGTCCCACGAATTTACCTGCATGCCCGGAAACTGTTGAAGAGCGGCGACTACGTCAACTCAGGCTGTGGGGTATCTCGCTCATTCCATTTCTGTTGGGCACCGTAACCCAATAAATAATCTGATGAAATTTTCCTACTTCAGGCCCAGTTCTTTACACATGCGGTAATAATTCGGAGGGGCCAGCCCCATCTTACGTGCCGCTTCGGAATCCGAACCGGAATTCGCCCGTACCATCCGGAAATATTTTTCCCGCACCTTCTTTTCCATTTCCCGCAGCGGCAGGATCTGATCCCCTTTAAGGAAATCCTGTTCCGCAATATCACCGGCCGTTCGCCGGATGGGGCTTAATGCCTGCTCCACTGCGGAGACGCCAATTTTATGGTCCCCATACAGCAGCAGCCGCTGCACCACATTCTGCAACTCCCGCACATTTCCGGGCCATGCATAGGATTTCATCATTTCCATGGCGCTGGGTTCCAGCTCCGGTAAATCCCTACCCATATCCCGGCTGAAATTTTTCATAAAATACTGCACCAGAAGGGGGATATCCTCCGGGCGTTCCCTCAGGTTCGGCACCCGGATATTGATTACATTCAAGCGATAAAACAGGTCTTCCCGGAAGCTTTTGGCGCGGATCTCCTCCTCCAGATTTTTATTGGTGGCGGCAATAATGCGCACATCCACCCGCAGCTTATCGGTCCGCCCGATTTTATCCAGTTCCCCCTCCTGCAGAAAACGCAGCAGTTTTACCTGAGCATTCAGGGGCAGCTCGGCAATTTCATCCAGAAAGGCTGTGCCCTTATGAGCCACTTCCAGCAGCCCCTGCTTATTGGCCGTTGCCCCGGTAAAACTTCCTTTTTCGAACCCGAACAGTTCACTTTCGATTAAATCGCCCGGAAGGCTGGCACAGTTTATGGGCACAAATTTTTCAAAGCGGCGCCCGCTCTGATAATGGATATTGGCCGCTACCAGTTCTTTGCCGGTGCCGGAGCCGCCCTGAATCAGCACAACGGCTTCGCTGTTTGCGCTTCGTTCAACCTGGGTGTACAGCTTGCGGATTGAAGGCGACTGCCCTACAATCTGTTTGCTGCGAAGGATTTCCTGCAGATTCTGGTTTAACTTCCGGACGGAACGGCGCTTTTCCTTTTCAAGACGTTTTTTTTCGTAGGCGTTGAATATGCTCAGCATGAAATCGGTCGGCTGATAAATATAGTCTTCGATATCCCCCGGATATTTGGTGCAGTACCACATGGCCCCGGCTTCCAGCAATTGATTGGCAAAATCATAGTCGGTAATATTCATGGTCATTTTGGTAACCACTATAATCTGCAGGGTGGCATCAATTTCTTTAATTCGCCGGATGAGCTTTTCGCCCTTCAGACCGCCGGCAATCTGAAAATCCATAATCACAACATCATATTTTTGCGGGTTCATCTCCAGCAATTCAACTGCAGAGTGGCCATCCGAAACCGAATCCCGGATGTGCACCCGCGATTCAAAAGGTTTAATGGTATTTTTAATGCGCCGCACGTCATACTCTTCATCTTCTATTAAAAATATATTGATTTTCGCCTGGTTCAGCATGGGCACTCTCCTTTAGTTCACCCGCGGCAGGGTGATTGTAAAACAGCTTCCCCCGCTTTCCCTGTTTTCAGCATCCATGTACCACCCGCAGCGCTGCCGGGAAATTTCATATGCCAGATAACAGCCGTATCCGGAATTCTGATTTTCCTTTTTGGTGGAAACATTTTCCAGAAAAATCTTTTTCACCCCTTTTTCATTCCGTTCCAGCAAATCCTCCGGTATGCCTTTCCCATTATCGGAAATTACAACCCGGGCCGTTGCGCTTTCCGGCTCAAAGCAGGACATTACCTGAATGATAATGCCGTCATCACCGGCATGGTCGATACAGTTCTGCAGCAGCGGTTCAAAAACTTCCCATACTACAAATTCATTAATAGAGACAGCGGGCAGCCGGTCATCCAATTCAAGCTCGAACCGGAACCGCCGGCCGTCCTGAGAAATGCGCAAAAATAAATTCCGCACGATAAACCGGATCACTTCATTAAGATTGGTCCGGAAAATAGGATTCCGGATGGTCTGCAGCGGCGGGTCATACCATTTCATATCATAAATTACCCGGGAAATAAAATTGGCATATTTGGTGACCCGGTACTTCACCTCCTCAATATTTTCGCCGGAAAGATTGCGCAAATCCTCTTTAATAAAGCCCATTACCTTTTCGGCTTTATGATGAGTGTGGTAAATCCGTTTGGTAAAGACCAGCTCTTTATCATGATTAATTTTTTCAGTCAGGTATTTTTCCCGTTCTTCAAAAAGCATGCGCTGCGTTTCATTGCGTTCTTTTACCGTATAAGACGAGATATAAAACATTGCCAGCAGTCCGAACAGGATCAGCGCCGTAAAGATTAAGGCAATTTCATCATAGCTGGCAATAATTTCGCGGGTAATGAACGTAAAATCCGGGGTATTTTTTATATAAACCGCACCCAGAAATTCGCCTTTCGGCACGAAGGGAACAAATACATGAAAGGTATCCCCGCTGCGCCGGATACTGTAAATTTGTTCATTTTCGGCAAGGCTCTGTTTTACAATTCGATAAAGGGATATGGCCTCGGAATGATCATTCTGACTGGAAGGAATTTCAGTGACATTGCCGTAAAAATAATCAAACAGTACATGGCCGTCGTCAATAGCCAGAATCTGATCTCCGCGGGAAACCAGGATGCAGATATCCCGCACATTTTGCTGAAGAAGGGGCTGGCTTAAAATAATATTAAATGCCTGTGCAATTTTCTGCACTTCCTCGGTTCGGGTGTTATCGGCATTACTGCTGGTTTCCAGCAGCAGTTCAAGGGAAGTTGCCGACAGGTTTGCCAGGCGCTCCGCCGAATCCTGCTGGTACCAGTCCTGTGTTTTTATCAACAGATTTCTTAAAGAGGAATTATGAACAAATGAAACCAGGATCAGAAAAAATATCAGCACCATAAAAAGCACCAGCAGGTGCTTCAATTCAAAATGATATTTTTTAAAATTGCTGAATAGATGTGAAAACTTGCCGGGCATAAGAAAAATGATCTATTTTATAACATATTTTTGTTCATTAATTAAACGGGTCGCTTCCTTAAGTGCAGCATCAACGGAAACTTCTCCTTTAATAGCCAAATGGACATAATAGGAAATGATGTCCGAAAAGCGGGTATAATCTTCCATCATCGGACGGTGGATGCCCCTTTCCAGTAACTGCCTGTAATACTTTAACTGCTGATGATGCTTCAGAAAAGCTGTATCCTGATAAACAGAAAGGCGCACCGGGATAAACCCGCCTTCATCATAAAGTAATTCCTGACTTTTCTGCTGCAGGGCAAATTTTATAAATTCAAGCGCTTCCCGTTTTTTATTGGAGAATTTTGATACCATCAGATTCCAGCCCCCGATAACGGAAACCGGAGAGCTGTCTTTAAAATGCGGAAGAGCCGCGATACCAAATTTGCCGAACTTGCTGGTATCTTCCACCAGATTCCGGTAATGCCGCAGGAATCCCGGCCAGCCCCGCAGGAAAATGCCGTCATTTTCCAGCGCGAAAAGATAGCATTTATATTCATCAAAATTTACCACTTCCGGCGGCGTCAGATGATATTTATGAATAAGATCTTTCAGCAGCGTTAACGATTTATGGGCACGAGGGGTGTTCAGATAAACCGAATCGCCCTGAAAGATGGCCTGGTCAGCACCCGCCAGCAACTCCACAAAACTGCAGATAAGCCCCTCATAATTATTGGCCGGATAAACATAAAAGGGATTGCCGGTATCACTCATCCGGCCATGCAGCGCAATCATTTCTTCCCAGGTAATCGACTCTTTTAACTTCTTTTCCAGTCTGGCGGAATGGGAAAGTTTTTGTATAATATCCTTCCTGTAATACATTAAACCAATATCCGTATAAAGGGGCACCGCCA
>JBAPTX010000430.1:0-2365 GCA_049282375.1 Calditrichia bacterium | reverse complement strand
GGGAACAGCAGGTTAAAAGCTGGCAGCGCATCAACCGGCGGCTGAAAGCAAAATATAACGGCCGTGCCGTTCCCGAACCGAATGACGAATATTTCCTTTATCAGATTCTGCTTGGCACGTATCCTTTTAAAAACAGTGACCCTGTAAACTTTAAACAACGCGTGCAGGCCTACATTATCAAAGCAGTCCGGGAGGCCAAAGTACACACCGCCTGGCTGCAACCGGATGCTGATTATGAAAAAGGTTTTCTGGAATTCACTACAGAGATTTTAGCCCCTGAACAGAAATTTTTAAAGACATTCTTACCTTTTCAGCAAAAAATTGCCTTTTTCGGGATGCTCAATTCTCTTTCGCAGACGGTACTGAAAATGACCTTGCCGGGGATTCCGGATATTTACCAGGGCTGCGAAATGTGGGACTTCAGCATGGTGGACCCCGATAACCGCCGTCCGGTGGATTATGATTTACGGATGCGGCGTTTGCAGGAAATTAAACAGGCCGGGGATCCGCCGCCGGAAGATTTTTTTAATTACTTGCTGCGGAATTCCGGGAACGGACAGATCAAATTATATCTGATTCAGCGGCTGCTGCAGGCGCGAAACCGATATGCCGGGCTGTTCAGTAAGGCCGGATATCAACCCCTGGAAGTGGAAGGTGTATATCGGAATAATTTGATCGCTTTTATCCGCACTGATGAAAAAATCCAAATGGTTGTTCTGGCGCCCCGTTTTTTTACCGGCCTGGTTTCCATGGACCACTACCCGCTGGGTGTCCAAACCTGGCGGGAAACCCGGATTGAAATCCCCGGGGGAGACTGGATGGATATGATTACCGGCAGAACGCAGGAGCATTCGGCGGAAATGAAGGTTGGTAAAATATTGCAGTTATTTCCAACTGCGGTGTTGATCCGGGAAATTTGAAACCGGCCTTCTGCTTT
Organism: Calditrichia bacterium; assembly: GCA_049282375.1. Classification (GTDB taxonomy): domain Bacteria; phylum Calditrichota; class Calditrichia; order RBG-13-44-9; family RBG-13-44-9; genus JBAPTX01. Next base: position 1,428 of record JBAPTX010000430.1, on the reverse strand, counting down.
TTCCGGTTTTCTGACAGTATTCTTGCCTTTAAAACCCGCCTTCTGTATTAAAAAAACTAAAATTTTATCAAATCACATTATTATTTAACTTTCCTTTCATTGCTGCGTATGTTTTGAAATCAGTTTTATTAAAACAGATGATCTCTTAATGGCAACTGATAAATTCACTGGAAAAAAAGAACCCGGTATCGGTCAAACGCTCTGGAATGATGTCCGCCGCGGCGATTTGAAAAGGACTTTGTGGGAAGATATCCGGGAAGTACAATCTTTCTTTTTGAGCCGGGAGCAAAAAGCCAAACTGGAAAATTATAACTGGTTCCGGCGCGCTGCCTACCTGACCGTTTGGATGTTAAAAATTTTAATTTTAAAACTGACACCGGTGCGGCGTCTGCTGCTGGTCATTGCGCTGGTTTTTCTTGTTGCCGGCAAAGATAACGGCATTTCAGGCACGGGTCAGGATTTTAATTATCAGTTTATGATCAGTTTATTCATAATCATATTTTTACTGTTGCTGGAATTAAAAGATAAACTGCTGGCCCGGGAAGAACTGGAAGCAGGGAAAGCGGTGCAGAGTGCCTTGATGCCCAGACAGCAGCCGCCGGTTCCCGGGTGGGATATCTGGCTGTTTTCACGCTCGGCCAATGAAGTAGGAGGCGATTTGCTGGATTTCCTGCAGGTAAATGAAAATGAATACCGCACGGCGCTTGGCGATGTATCCGGAAAAGGTCTGGGAGCCGCCCTGATTATGGCTAAACTCCAGGCGACCCTGCGGGCGCTTGCTCAGGAAAAATTTTCGCTGGACGAGCTGGGCCGGAAAGTAAATACCATATTCTGCCGGGATACGGTTCCTTCCTGTTTTGTATCACTGATCTATCTGCAGATTTGCGCCAACAACGGCGCCATAAACTATATAAATGCCGGACATTTGCCCCCGCTGGTTCTGAATAAAAAGGGAATACGTGAATTGGCAAAAGGGGAAGCGGCTATCGGGCTAAGTGAAGGGGCCGTTTACCGCGAGAAACAGATTGTTCTGGAAAGCGGGGAAATGCTGCTGGTCTATTCTGACGGGCTCACCGAAGCCCGTAATCTGCAGGGTGAATTTTTTGGCGATAACCGCCTGCACAAAATGCTTCCCGCTGTCGGCAGGCTTTCAGCCGCCAGTGCAGGCCGCTATATTGTTGATACAATTGAAAAGTTTATGGGCGAGGCCCGTGCCACTGATGATCTATCGCTGATGATTCTGCGAAGGCTTTAGTACAAGGATAGGTATGTTGTTTTTAAGAGAATCCGAATAGGGAAGGCCCGCAATATCCGGGCCGCTGTTGGTCTTTTCTTCGTGATTTTTAATCCTTTATACATTATGCCAGCCTGCGCCAGATTTTCTACTGCGCAGCGGGGCCATTAGATTGTACCTGTGCGGCCATATTC
>JBAPTX010000429.1:0-3597 GCA_049282375.1 Calditrichia bacterium | reverse complement strand
CCTCCCGGCAGAAGTATCAAGTTTATTGTTGAAAATGTACGACCATCAAAATTGCCGGCCTTTGTTTTCTGTTGATATGTCTGGTAAAATTATTATATTTGACGGTTTAGAAATATAAGTGGCGGTGCGGCTGGACCGCCGGTGCAGAAAGAGATATCGAAATTCAAAAAATGAAAGAACGTCTATGAGCAGCAGCAAGTTACCCGCCTCTTCACATTTTATTAAAAGCATTATTGATGAAGATTTGAAAACAGATAAATATAAGGGCCGGGTGCATACCCGTTTTCCCCCGGAGCCAAACGGCTACCTGCACATCGGACATGCAAAGTCCATTTGCCTGAATTTCGGGCTGGCTGAAGAATACAACGGCAAATATAATCTGCGCTTCGACGATACCAATCCCATTAAAGAAGAACAGGAATATATTGATTCCATAAAAGAAGATGTGCGCTGGCTGGGATTCGACTGGGAAGAACGGGAATTTTACGCCTCCGATTATTTTGATCAATTGTATCAGTGGGCGGTGGATCTGGTTAAAAAGGGCAAAGCGTATGTGGACGATTTATCGGCGGAAGAAATCCGGGCATACCGGGGCACTTTGACCCGTCCGGGAAAGGAAAGCCCATGGCGCAATCGCCCTCAGGATGAAAATCTGGATTTACTGGAACGCATGAAAAAAGGGGAATTCCCCGACGGCTCCAAAGTATTGCGCGCCAAAATAGACATGGCTTCCCCCAACTTGAATATGCGTGATCCGGTTATGTACCGGATTCTGCATGCCTCCCATCCCCGCACCGGAAGCACCTGGTGTATTTATCCCATGTACGACTGGGCACACGGCCAGTCCGATTCCATCGAAAATATTACCCATTCCATTTGCACGCTGGAATTTGAAGACCACCGTCCGCTGTATGACTGGTTCCTGGATAATTTGGGTATTTACCATCCCCGGCAGATCGAGTTTGCCCGGCTGAACCTGACTTATACGGTAATGAGCAAGCGCAAATTACTGCGGCTGGTAAAGGAGGGGTATGTAAAGGGATGGGATGATCCGCGCATGCCGACCATTTCTGGCCTGCGCAGGCGCGGTTTTCCGCCGGCAGCAATAAGAGATTTTGCAGAGCGCATCGGGGTGGCGAAAAGCAACAGCACTGTTCAAATTGAATTTCTGGAACATTGTGTCCGCGAAAATTTAAATAAAACGGCCCCCCGCGTGATGGGTGTGCTCAATCCGCTGAAGGTTGTGATTGAGAACTATCCCGAGGGAGAGAGTGAAGAACTGGAAGCAGTGAATAATCCCGAAGATCCTGCTGCCGGTACCCGGCAAGTTCCTTTCTCGAAGGTTTTATACATCGAGCAGGATGATTTCCGGGAAGATCCGCCGCGTAAATTTTACCGCCTGGCGCCGGGCCGGGAGGTCCGTCTCAGGTATGCTTATTTTATAAAATGTGTGAATGTTGTTAAAGATGAGGCAACCGGAAAAATTCTGGAATTACGCTGCACCTATGATCCCGCCACCCGCGGGGGCGATGCACCGGACGGCCGGAAAGTAAAAGCCACTTTGCACTGGGTTTCCGCCAGTCATGCCCTTCAATGCGAAGCGCGTTTGTATAACCATTTGTTTAATAAGGAAAATGCGGAGGAAGTACAGGAAGGAAGTGATTTCACCGCCAACATAGATCCCGATTCCCTGCATGTCGTGACCGGATATGTGGAACCTTATCTTAAGGAAGCCAAAGCCGGCAGCCGCTGGCAGTTCGAGCGAATAGGCTACTTTAACGTGGATTCGGATTCAAAGGCAGATCATTTGGTATTCAACCGTACAGTGACATTGAAAGATACCTGGGCGCGAATTCAGAAAAATATGAAATGAGCTTTATGAGGATAATTTCTTCTTTTTACCGGTTTTTCGGATGATATAATAAATGATGAACAGGGCGGCCAGTCCGCCCAGACCTATCATCAAAATCCGGTTGTAACTTTTCAAAAAATCAATAATATCTTTCCAGTTTTTCCCTAAGGTGGATCCCCCGTAAATCAGTGCGGCATTCCATACCAGACAACTGATCAGAGCCAGAATGAATACCCGGACCGTCTTCATCTTGGACAGTCCGGCAACCAGTGAAATTACCGAGCGCACGCCGGATAAAAACCGGTTCAGCAGAATGACCCAGTAGCCGTAGCGATGAATATATTTTTCTACACGGGTGATTTTTTTAGGAGAAACCCATTTAAAGTGCAGCCGTTCCAGAAAACGCCATTCCAGAAGGTAAGCCAGTCCAAAAATTCCCATAAATCCCAGGATGCTGCCCGCCGTTGTACTGAGCAGCACTCCCCAGTAATTCAGTACGTTCTTGCCTACTAAATATGCGCCAACCACTGTTACTGTATCCCCCGGGATCGGGGGGAAAATATTTTCCACAAATGCACTTAGAAAAAGAAGGGTATACGCCCATGCCGGATCCGCTTGTTGAATATATTGAACAAGGCTATCCATTTACCAGCGGCTCTACCGGTTTATATTTGGGAAATAGGTGGGAGATTTTAGGTCCTGATGTATTTTGAAAAGCATCTGTTTACCCGGGAAATTTCCTAATCCGGTCCGGAACTGCTCTAACCTGGCTGCTTCTAATAGGAAATGTTCTTTTAAGTTGGATTAATTAACAAAAAAAAAGGCCGCTATTTTTATATAATCCCTGAAATTTATTTCAGTCCGCCTGCACAAATAGGATTTGATCATTTACAACGCCGTTTCCGATGTTCCGGACCATCACCCTTATCACCTCACCGCTTTTCATCCTTGAAACTTTATCTTTGAAATCCCCAGCATCTTCTACGGGTTGATTGTCCAGGGACAGGATTACAGTTCCCGGACGAAGACGCGCTAAAAAGGCAGGGCTCCCCATTTTTACTTCTTCAATAAAAGCGCCATTTTCAGTTTCAAAACTGTTTTCTTCGGAACCGGTCAGGTCACGGACTTCGAGGCCAAGATTGTCAAAACTCTTTTTGGGCTGCTCCCGGGAAAACGAGTTATTATTTGTTCCGACAGGTGCTTTGCCGAGCATCACCTGTTTGTTAATGCGGCGGTTGTTCCGCCAGATCTGCACATTTACGGGATCTCCCGGATGCTTCTGTGCAATTTTACTTTGTAATTCGCTTACTGAACTGACTTCTTCACCATTGACACTTAAAATGACATCACCGCTTTCAATTCCGGCTTTTTCCGCGGGATAATCGGCTTCCACACCCTGCACAAATACGCCGGTTGGCCGTGGCAGACCCACCCCTTTGGCAACCACATTGTCCACTGCACTGATGGAAACACCCAAAAGCGCCCGATGAACTTCACCGTACTGCAGGATATCGCTGACCACTTTGATGGCCAGATTGCTGGGAATTGCAAACCCGTAGCCCTGATAAAGCCCGGTGCGGGTGGCAATGGCAGTGTTTATGCCGATTAGTTCGCCATTTAAGTTTACGAGAGCTCCGCCGCTGTTGCCTGGATTAATGACTGCATCCGTCTGAATAAAATTTTCCACGCTGTAGCGCTCGTTGATAATGCGGATATCGCGGCCCAGGGCACTGATAATTCCCGCA
>JBAPTX010000428.1:0-1560 GCA_049282375.1 Calditrichia bacterium | reverse complement strand
TGATATCAATAGAAAAATTATTCCACGGCCGGGTGGGATCGCCGTGCCGGCGGCTGAAGGTAAGCGGCAGGTATTCCCGGCAAAGACGCTCGAAATCCGGATCAGGCGAGGACAGACGGTTCAGCAATTCATAGTGGTTTAATTGATCGGGCAGTCCATCTATAAAAGATGCATATTTTTTGGATATCGGCCGGTTTGCAGTCTGCACGAAAGCCCGCAGGTCGTTTTTGCTGATGATATAATTGTTATTGAAAATTCCCCCGCGCATGATGTTAAACAGGGTATTGGAAAAGTGCCGGAACATGATCAGCGGATCGCGGGTCAGTTGCAGCCCATCCGACTCTGCGACAAAGGTTTTCAGATGTTCAGTGCTTTTCTTTATCTCTTCCTTAATAAGCTGCGGCATATTCGCGTTGGATTCTATAAGATCGGAGAGGGCGACGATATCAGAATGATCGCGGTTTAGCTCTGCCACGATGTACCACTCCGATTTTCTAACCGGCGGCAGCCCGAATTCCGCATGCAGTAAATAGGCGCCGCGTTCTGCCCGGATATCCCTTTCCGGGACCAGAGGCAGGCCGCACCGGAAGGCCTCAAGCTGTGCCGAAGAGAGCAGGACGCCGGCGTTGTTCAGCCCTGCAGACCAGACGGCGGTTGCCTTCAACGATTCGCTGGGTTCGGCGGTATCGGTGGGAATGGAGCTTAGCGTGAACAAGCCCAGACCTGTGCCGGTCAGCAGTTCGTTTTTTTTGTAGGCGTCCGCCAGAGTACTGAAATCCGCCTGAAAACGGCGGTTGAGCCCGGCCGGCAGAATATTTTGAATGCCATCGAGGATGTGAATTGTCACCGGCTCAGGACTGTTATTGGTAATCCAGGATTTCCTGACAAATCCGAAACGGTCGCAGTTGAGCCAGGCATACTGAAAACTCACCTTCAGATCGTGATTCATTTCCTCAAAAACGACCTGATTGCCGGCTATATTTTTATAGATATTCCGTTCCGTTTGATAAAGCCCCTGGTAGCGGGAAGAGAAGGGCTCCCAGAGAAATGCCTGCCCGTTTTTGAGAACCCGCACCAGCGTCCTGCTGCCGGTTGTTTCCTGCAGATCCTGAATTTGATCATCCGGATAGTAAGGGAAAAGTGCATTATCCGGATTACCTCGTCCGGCGGTCAGCGCCCCGTTACTGGAAATGAACATCCACAGGTCGGAATCGCTCACGATGTTCATAAAAAACGGCGGCATCAAATCGTAATTGGATATTTTATAATATTTTTCACCGGCGATGGTGATAATTTCGCCCAATACGGTTTTCGGCGCAGTCTGGAGAGGATGTTGTCCGAGATACGTTTCGCAGGATGCAGTCTTCATGGTCTATAATCCCCTTAATCGCTAAGCAAAAGGTTCATAAATATTATAGTGCAGCGCAGTGGATTTGTCTCGGCGTATAGTAACAAAATAGCGGATTATTGTAACAAGCCAGGAGGGGGAAGGAGCGAATCGGGTGGTGGGGTTAAGGTATTTTTCAAGTGCTAGAAAATCAGTTTTCTACAGAAATATAT
>JBAPTX010000427.1:0-9252 GCA_049282375.1 Calditrichia bacterium | reverse complement strand
GTATATGGAAACCCGGCCAAAAGAATTTGAATTAATTGTTCAGAAAAAAAAATCACTCAGCACCACAGATGGCCTTGATGAAGGATTTTAAATATATTCTGGGAATAGAAACCAGTTGCGATGAAACTTCTGCAGCAGTTATTTCGCCGCGGGAGGTGCTTTCCAATATCATTTCCTCCCAAATGGTTCACCTGCAGTTTGGCGGGGTTGTGCCGGAATTGGCTTCCCGCGCCCACTTAAAAAAAATAATTCCAATTGTGCAAGAAGCGCTTCACGCGGCAAATGTCCGCCTGCAGGAGATTGAAGGCATAGCGGTAACTTACGGGCCCGGTTTGGTGGGCGCATTGCTGGTGGGCGTCAATTATGCAAAGGCTGTGGCGCTGGCGCAGAATATCCCTTTTGTCGGTGTCAATCATATTGAAGGGCACATTTACGCCAATTTTCTGCAGAATGAAAAAATTGATATGCCTTTTATCTGCCTGGTTGTTTCCGGCGGCCATACTCAAATTGTACTGGTGAAAGATCATCTGCAGTATAAAATTCTCGGTGAAACCCGCGACGATGCCGTGGGGGAGGCTTATGATAAAGTCGCCAAGCTGCTGAATTTGCCCTATCCCGGCGGCCCTGAAGTGGATAAGCGGGCGGTGCAGGGAAATCCGGAGTTTGTGCAGTTTCCGCGGGCAATGCTTAAAAGCGGCGATTTCAGCTTCAGCTATTCGGGATTAAAGACGGCGGTGATGAATTACATCCGGGAAAACGACAATGATTTTGTGCAGGAAAATTTAAACCATATTTGTGCTTCATTTCAACAGGCGGCAATTGAAGTGCTGGTTAACAAAACAATAGAAGCGGCTCGCACCTGGCAGGTCCGCACCATCGCCCTTGCCGGCGGCGTTGCTGCCAATTCCCTGCTGCGCAGGTGGATGCCGCAAGCTGCCGAGGCATTTCATCTGAAAGTTTTATTCCCGCCGCTGAAGTACTGCACAGATAATGCGGCCATGATTGCCCGTGCCGGATACCAGCACCTGCTGCAGCATCAGCCGCATGACCTGGCACTTAATGCTTTTCCTTCACTGCGCCTGGACAGCGCTCATCCCCGACAAATCTAAGGAGCTGTACTGCAGATATTTCATGATTAAAGACCTCTTTCTGAATTTTTCCATTTCGGGTTGGATATTTTTCCTGATATTCTGGCTGCTAATCGCGATTGCAATTTTTTATTATCATAAAACCCTGCCGCCACTTTCCAAATCCCGCCGTATTTTTTTAACAGTATTGCGCAGCCTGGTACTTGTTATTGCAGTATTTATTCTGTTCGAACCGGTACTGAACCTGGTTTATGAATTTCGCGAGTCCCCGGTTGTGGCCGTCCTGCTGGATAATTCCCGCAGTATGAACATAAAAGACGGCAATATTTCGCGGGCGGATTCACTGCAATATCTGCTGGATCATCAGTCCGACTACCAAAATACCGACAGTCTGCAGTTCGATCTATTTACCTTTGGAAGCGGCATCCGGCGGCTTAATGCGGATTCAATGATGCTTGACCAGGGGCAAACGAATATTTCTCAGGCGCTCTCCGAGGTTGCGGACAGCTTGTCCGGGGAAAACCTGCGGGCGCTGGTTGTGGTGTCGGACGGTCAGTTTAATCAGGGCGCCAATCCCCTCAATGCCGCCGCCGAAATGCCGGTGCCGGTTTATACTGTTGCGCTTGGCGACAGTTCGCCGCCCCGTGATGTTAAAATAAGCGGTCTGCAGGCAAACCGGGTTGCCTATCAGGGGGAAAACATACCGGTTACAGTGCGATATATGCAAAATGGATTAACGGAGAAAAATGCTGTCATTACCCTGTTGCAGGATGGGCGGCAGCTTGAAGCCAAACGGGTGGAGCTCCCCCCGGACGGTTTTGAAACGGAAGTTTCTTTTGATATAAAAGCGGAAAAGCCGGGTGAACGGCGCTACCAGGTGCAAATTTCCGTTCAGGAAGGGGAGGTGACTTCGCAAAATAACAAACGCTCATTTTTAGTCACTGTCCTGAAAAGCCGGATCAATGCCCTGCTGCTCAGCGGACAGCCCACCTTCGACCAGCGGATTCTTATTTATGCCTTGCAGCAGCTTCCCGATGTAAATCTTCAGGTCCGGACACAGCGCGCTGCCGGCCGGTATCTTGAGGGCAGTCTGCAGAGCATTAAAATGGATTCGGTTGATGTACTGCTTCTGCTGGGGTATCCTACTCAACGCAGTTCACAGGGGGACTTGCAGAAACTTCGCGAAATTATTCAGCAGCGTAAGGTTCCCCTTTTTCTGTTCCTGACCCGCTTTACCGATTTAGCGGCTTTGAATTCGTGGCAGGATTTTCTGCCCTTTGAAAAAAACAGCCGCATAGTTGGAGAAGAACCTGTTATTGTTCGCCTGACCACCGGCGGCAGCCTGCACCCGGCAACCCGGCTGGAAGAATCGCCTCAGCAAAACAGAACTTTATGGCAGGACCTTCCCCCGGTCAGCGGCCTCGGGCAGCAAATCCGGCTGAAGGAGGGCAGTTATCTGCTACTGCAGGGAGGCGGTAAAGATGAGCCGGTGCTGGCGGCGGCGGTGCAAAGTGATATTAAATCTCTGCTGATGGCCGCCGCGGCATTTGATTCCTGGCACCTGCAACTGCAGGATGACCCGCTGCGCGATAATTTTTTCCGGCTGTTTGTTGAGCGAAGTATTAAATGGCTGGTAAACCGGGAAGATTTACAACGGGTGCAGATCCGGCCTGCGCAGGAAGTCTATCGTATGGGAGAATCCATTCATTTTTCCGGTCAGGTTCTGAATGATTTTTATCAGCCGTTGAACGATGCCGAAGTGGATATCAGGATTACCGGGGATAATTTTGAGCAGCAGGATGTGCTTGTCAATCAGAATGGCAACTATCAGTATAAACTGACCGGCCTTTCCCCGGGTGAGTATCAGTACACCATTACTGCCCGTAAAGGTGAGCGGGTAATCGGAACCGGGAAGGGCAAAATCGTTATTCAGGATCTGGAGCTGGAGATGCAGGAAACGCGGGCAAATATAACATTGATGCGGGAACTTGCCCGGCGCAGCGGCGGCGAGTTGTGGAGCGTGAATGAATATCTGAAAAAGAACCGGGATTTCGGTTTTAACCGCCGGGTGCAGTTGCTGTCTGTGGAGCATGTATTGTGGAATAAAATTTACTGGCTGATCCTGTTGATCCTTTTTCTGGCGCTGGAATGGTTCTTCCGCAAAAGGTGGGGGCTTTTGTAGATGCGGGTTTGCAGTAAGGCATAGGGTAGGGGGTTGTAAGAGAACAATTTTTAAATCGGTAAAAGGTGAAACAACTTCTTCCATGAAATACTATTTTGGTCCGCTAATCCTGATTTTTATATGGTGCTTTCTGACGATAAATTTATTACCGCAGGCCGCACAGGCATTTCCGGATTCACTTACAGCTCCTGTTCAGGCGCAGGCGGCCGTTAAGGTAAGTCGCTTGACGTCTGCCCATCTTCAGGTAACCGACTCCGCCATATACGGCTGGAGCGGAATGCACCCTAATTTTATTCCCTATCGCAGCCGGCGCAGCTTTGGGGCTCATCTTCTCGCATTACCTTCCTATGCCTGGAGAGCCATATGGTATCCGCTGGGAAAAACCGTTGTCTGGATGGAACACAGCCATTTCCATGAGCAGGCAATCGCTTTCTTTTTCAATGAAGATTTTTCAGCGGGGATTTTTCCGATTTTTAATGTGGGAGGAAGTCTGGGACTCGGCGCGGGATTGATGGGCTTTCACAACAATCTTTTTCATAAAGGGCATCAAGTCAGTTTCCGGGTGCTTTTCGGGTCCCTCGATGATAATTACAGTACACTGGAATATAAAATGCGGAATTTTGCCGGCATTCCTGCCACCCTGAAGCTGAGCGGAATTTTTATCAGCGATTCGGAAGAAAATTTTTTTCCGACAGGGAATAACAGCCGGGAGAGCGGGAAAAGCAGCTATGATTTTGAGACCGGCGGCGGGGGCGCGGGTTTGAATTTCAATTTGCTGCCGCGGTTAAAGTGGCAGTTAAATGCCGGCCTGCGGCATATTGATATATCTTACGGGGAAGGGTATTCAGGCACATTTTTTCCCGATTCACTGCCGGAATTCGGCACAAGAAAGCTATGGCAGGCGGGCAGCGGTGCTACCCTGGATTTTAGGAACGGCTGGCCGCGCACGCTGAGTGGTGCGCTGCTGCAGATGGATTACCGCTATACAGAAGAATTATCGGGAAACCGTTTTCAGTTTCACACCCTTGATGCCGAAGTACAAATTTTCTTTTCCCCCTTCTTCCTTGCCAAAAACCGCCGCTTCAGTTTGCGTGGATGGCTGCAAAAAAACTATACTATAAACGGGAAAGAAATCCCCTTTTATGAACTGAGTTTACTGGGCGATGCCGATAATTTACGGGGATACCCGCAAAACCGTTTTCGTGCCGAGGGTGCGCTGCTATTCAATCTTGAATACCGATACCCGGTTTGGGACCACTGGGATGCAGTAATATTTTTCGATGAAGGTCAGGTATTCAACCATTTTTCTGTGATTAAACCAGACCGCTTTCACTGGGCAGCCGGTGGCGGACTACGGTTTATGACAGCAAATGGATTTATTATGCGGACGGAAGTTGCGGCCAGTCCGGATCATGTCCAGTTCCTGCTGGAATTTGCCCCCAATTTTTAAAAATTATGATGGATTTATCTATGCCGGTTTTCTTTGAAATCAGAAAATATCCTGGTATTAAGCGGCTGCCAACGGGAGCGATTATCCTGCTGTTATTTGTGCTTGCCTGTGCAGGGGGTAAAAATGTTTCACTTGCCCCGGTAAAAACATTTGACCCGGATAATCGCCCGATTGCCGATCCCCGGGAGTTGGAAGAAAACCAGATCTGGGATCTGATGGATATGACATTTTTTTACCAGATAGAAAAGCTGCTGGATTTAAACTGGAGCGGACGAAAGACGGCAGCTTTCCTGAATCTGGCGGACAGCCGCCCGGCCGATAATGTGAATGCGCTGGATGAAGTTCCAAATTCCAGTTGGTACACGAACCGTCATTTTCATCATCCCATGTCGCCGGAAGAACTGGCACGCGGCCCCAATAAAACCGATGGACCCGAAAGCAGCAGTGTGTGGAAAATTGTGGCCGGCAAGTTCGAAGGTGGAACGCCCGGTTTTACCATTGTGGATGTGCGGGGGGACCGCTACATCATTAAAATTGATGCCGCCGGTTATCCGGAGATGGGCTCATCTGCCGAAGTGATCTCTACAAAAATTTTATATGCCTGCGGGTATAATGTGCCGCAGAATACGATTGAATTCATCCGCCCAGACCAGCTTGAAATCGGGGAAACTGCCCGGGTGATGGAAGGCGGCATAAAACGCGCAATGACGAAATCCGATCTGGAAGCCATGCTGCAAAATATCCCGCTGCGGCCGGATGGGATGATACGGGTGCTGGCCAGCAAATTTCTTCCCGGTAAACCGGTCGGTATCTGGGAATACCGGGGCACCCGCCCTGATGATCCCAATGATCTGGTGAAACATGAACACCGCAGGGAACTGCGCGGATTGCGTGTAATCAGTTCCTGGCTGAACGATGCAGACCGCAGGGCGGCCAATACACTGGCGGTTTACACCGGTGGCGAGCAGGGTTATATCATGCACTATCTTATTGATATGGGGTCAACGCTGGGCAGCAATAATAAATTTCCCCATGCCCCTAAATACGGCTATGAATATCTGGTGGACCCGCGCAGTATCTTCCACTCCCTGGTGAGTTTGGGATTGTATGTAAAACCCTGGGAATTTGAAACCGCTCATCTTCAGCCGGAATTCCCCTCAATTGGATATTTTGAAGCTGAAATGTTTGATCCGGGAAGCTGGGTGCCAACGTATCCCAATCCTGCCTTCGAGAACTGTACACTCCGCGATGCCTTTTGGGGGGCTAAAATCGTTTTGTCTTTCAGTGATGCGGACCTGGAAGCAATCGTGAGTACGGCACATCTTTCTGATCCCGATGCGGCGGAATATTTACTGAATATTCTGAAGTTGCGGCGGGATAAAGTCGGACGCTACTGGTTCACAAAAATCAATCCGCTGGATAGATTCCGGCTGGTGCGGTCAGACAGCTCACTTCAGCTTATCTTTGAAGATCTGGCGGCAGCAACGGGACTGGAATCCGGTAACTGTCAATATCAATATCAGGTTTATTTCCGGAATAATGAGATTCAGCCTGCCGGGAAAATAAGTGCTCCTGCTATTTCGCTGAACCGGGAATTCACTATATTGAATCAAATTTTTAATTCAGAAAAATCTTTGCCGGTAACGGAAAGAAAACTGAAGGTGGATATCCGTACCCGACGGGAAAAGGGGAAGGTAAGCAAAAAAGTGTCAGTCTGGATATTCCTGCCACAAAACAAAGCCTTTTCCCGTATCCTGTCCATCGAACGGGAAGAATAAATGAATTCCGAATCCACAGGACGTAAAAATCCGCTGGAAAAATTTTTAAGTATTTTTACAGAAGTAAAAGCCGGTGAAGGCTTAACGGCACTGCTGCTATTTTTTAATTTATTTATTCTGCTGATGGCTTATTATGTGGTAAAAACCGTTCGCGAAGCGCTTATTCTTGCCGGCAGCGGTGCGGAGGTAAAAAGCTATTCGGCAGCCGGGCAGGCCCTGCTTTTGCTGGTGGCGGTGCCCCTTTACAGCCGGTTGGCCGGCCGTTTTAACCGCCGCAAATTGATAAATGTCGTGACTCTTTTTTTTATCGTCTGTTTGCTGTTTTTCTATCTGCTGGCGTATCTTGAATTTCCCCTGGGGGTTATCTTTTATTTATGGGTGGGAATTTTCAGTTTAATGGTGGTGGCGCAATTCTGGGCCTTTGCCAATGATTTGTATACCCCGGAAGCTGGAAAGCGGATTTTTGTGATTATCGCATTCGGCGCCAGCGCCGGAGCGGTTGTGGGGAGTTTCGCGGCAGGGCGGCTGATTGAACCGTTTGGTATTTATCAGTTGATGCTGATATCGGCGCTGCTGCTGGTGGTAAACCTGCTGATCACAAACTGGGTGGATGCCCGCGAAAAAATGCGGATGGTAAAACCCGATGTACCCGCTTTGGACACTGCGGAAGCCCCAATCGGGAAAGGAGATGCCTTCCGGCTGGTCTTTTCCAGCCGTTATCTTTTATTAATTGCATTTCTGTTGCTATTTTTAAATTGGGTGAACACCACGGGTGAGTATATTCTGGGACGGACAGTGGAACGGGCGGCATTGGATTATGTGAACATGGGCGTTGAACCGAGCCTGACGGTTGCCCAGTATATCGGGAAGTTTTACAGTGATTTTTTTACTGTTGTGAACCTGGTGGGATTGTTAATGCAGCTTTTCCTGGTTTCCCGCATTTTGAAATATTTAGGAGTGCGGGCGGCAATCTTATTTTTGCCGGTCATTGCCTTAGGCGGTTATATTATTATGGCTTTTTATCCGTTGCTTGGTGCCATCCGCTGGGCCAAAACCGCGGAAAATGCCACCGATTATTCTTTACAGAATACGGTGCGGCAGGTCCTTTTCCTGCCAACCACACGGGAAGAAAAGTATAAAGCAAAACAGGCAATTGATACTTTTTTCGTACGGGCAGGTGATGTGCTTTCGGCAGGTCTGGTTTATTTGGGAGTGCAGGTCTTTGCCTTTCAGACCCGCCAGTTTGCCCTGCTTAACCTGTTTCTGGTGGGGGTTTGGATTATATTGTCGATATTAATCGGGCTGGAATACCGGCGGCGCACCCGGCAGCAAAATAATGCTGATTTTACAACTGATATTTCAGATTCCGGTGCTTAACGGACCAGCATCATGAAAAATTATCTGCTGAAAATCTTTGATATCCGTGAAGGGGAAGAGCAGCGCGCCCTGCTCATGTTTTTCTATATATTTCTAATAATAGCTTCTCTCCTGATAATAAAACCAGTGCGGAATTCGTTGTTTCTGAGCCGGTTCGGGGTACAACAGCTTCCTTATGCCTTTCTGCTGGTGGCGCTGGCCGCCGTATTTGTTTCTACAGTCTATTCCCGCATATCATTGCGTTTCCGCTTAAATTACCTGATCCGGATTTCCCTGCTGTTCTCAATAGGCAGTCTGCTGCTGATCTGGTATTTACTTCATCTGAATTTTCAGGCCGGATGGTTTTACTACCTGTTTTATGTATGGGCGGCATTGTTTGCAGTGCTGATTACTTCCCAATTCTGGCTGCTGGCCAATTATGTTTTTAATGCCCGGGAAGCCAGGCGGTTGTTCGGCTTTATAGGTGCCGGCGCTATATCCGGCGGGATTTTCGGCGGTTATTTTACAAAATTTTTTGCACCGGTTTTCGGAAGTGTAAATCTGCTCTTTTTTTGTATCCTGTTTTTGTCCGTCAGCCTTCTGATTGCCGAATTTATCTGGAAGCAGGGTGCCCGCCGCACCTACCGGGAACGGCTGCTTCAGCAAAAAAGAATCCGTCAAACCCAAATTCCCGAAAATGCAGTTTCGACCATTATCAAATCCCGCCACCTGATTTATCTTTCCGCTTTAGTGGGTGTGGGCGTTATTGCCGCCAATCTGGTGGATTATCAGTACAGTGCCATTGCCAGTGCGCAGATCACCGATAAAGATCAATTATCGGCTTTCTTCGGGTTCTGGTTGTCCAACCTGAGCATCGGTTCCCTGCTGATCCAGTTATTTCTGACCGGACGAATATTGAGGGTTTTCGGAGTCAGCATCTCCCTGCTTTTTCTGCCCATCTCCATTCTCATCGGAGTGGCGGCTGTTCTTTTCAATCCGGCGCTCTGGGCAGCAGTGCTGCTGAAAGTGAGTGACGGCAGCTTTAAAAATTCAGTAAACAAAGCAGGCCTGGAACTGCTCGTCCTTCCCGTGGCTTCCCACATCAAAAACCGGATAAAAAGTTATATTGATGTGCTGGTGGACAGTCTTGCCACCGGGATCGGCGGTATTTTACTGATATTAGCCATTGGTGAATTGGGATGGTCAGTACAACAGATCGGTTTCCTGATCGCCGGGTTGCTGGTGCTCTGGATATTATTAATATTCCGGGTTAAATCCGAATATCTGAATACATTCCGCCTTGCACTGGAAAAGCGCAGCATTGATCTTGACGAGCAGAATATCAGTTTGCAGGATGCAACGGTACTTAGCAGCCTGAAGGATGTTCTGGAAGGAAAC